>USNP01000007.1 GCA_900556165.1 uncultured bacterium | reverse complement strand
TATCCAAAATAAGTTTAAAAAAGTCAAATAAAAGTTTAAAATTTAGCACTCTTATTGCGCGAGTGCTAAATATGTGGTAAAATATAAATATGATACCAGAAGATTTTCAAGAAATTATTTCGCGAATGAGTGAGGATTCGCAAAAAAGCCTTGAACGGGCAGATTTTTTCTCGCAGGAATTTAAAACTGGCTATATTGGAATTGAGCATATTTTGTTGGGGATTTTGGAAAATCGTGAATCTTCGGCATCTATTTTGGCATATGAATATAATTTGAAATTTGATGATTTATATAATTTTTATGTTGAAAATCCACCAATTCGCCAAGATTCATCGGAGTTATCTGATCCCGATATGCGAGCTTTAACAGATCGGGCATTTTTCTCAATCAAGCTGGCTGGAATAATTTCGAAAGATAGCGAACAAATAGGAACTAAAAATTTACTGTTTGCAATTTTAAAGCAGAGAGATCTTAAATTTCAGGTTGCTATTCGAAAAATTGGAGCCGATATTGAAGGTTTAAATGGTGCTTTGGATGAAACTTTTTCGAATGAAGAAATTCAAAAAGAGATTGAAGAAAATCGTAAAAAACGATCTTTTGGAAGATATAAAGAAACTACATCAGGTCGAGATTTGGCGTTTTTGAGAAAATTTGCCGAAGATTTAACTGAAAAAGCAAAAAATAATGAACTCGATCCTGTTATTGGACGTGAAGTTGAAGTTCAGCGTTTGATTACAATTTTATTGAGGCGAACTAAATCGAACCCAGTTTTGATTGGTGATGCAGGTGTTGGAAAAACTGCTGTGGTTGAACTTCTTGCCCAAAAAATCGCAAAAGAAGAAGTTCCAGCACAACTAACTGGAAAAAAGATTTTCGAAATTGATTTGGCTGGAATGCTTGCCGGTACAAAATTTCGAGGTCAGTTTGAGGAGCGGTTGAAAAATGTGATAAAAGCTCTTGAAAAACATCAAGATATAATTGCGTTTATTGATGAAATTCATCTTTTGGCAGGAACTGGTTCTGCGGAAGGTGCAATGGACGCGGCTAATATTTTAAAACCAGTACTTGCTCGCGGAAGGATTAAGTTAATTGGTGCAACGACTTTCGAAGAATTTAAAAAGACGATTGAGAAAGATTCTGCATTAAATCGTCGTTTTCAATCTGTTAAGGTTGATGAGCCGAGCGTAAAGGAAACTGTTGAGATTTTGAAGGGGTTGCGCGAAAGTTATGAAAAATATCATGGAATTGAAGTCTCTGATGAGGTTTTGGGTGAAATTGCCGATATGAGCGCGCGGTATATTTTTGACCGACGAATGCCGGATAAAGCAATTGATATTTTGGATGAGGCAGGTGCTATTTTGGCTAGTGAGAAATCTGTGAAACCGAATAAAATTTTGGGAATTTCGAACGAGATTGAAAAATTAGGCGAAAAACAACTTCGAGCAGCTGAAAGTGAAGATTTTGAAGGTGCGGCTTTATATAAAACGCGGATTTCGCAGCTTCGAAAAAAACTCGCTGAAGAAGAATTGAAATTGAGAAAAACTAAAAAGATGGTTTTAACCAGCAACTATGTGGCACGAGCAATTTCACTCAAAACTAATATTCCAGCGCAAAAAATCACAAAAAGCCAAGCAAAATCATTACAGAATCTTGAAAAAAATCTTTCAAAAAAAATCATTGGTCAAAGTGAGGCAATTGAGAAAATTTCGAAAGCAATTCGGCGCAATAAATCTGGAATTTCAGATGAAAATCGCCCAATTGGCTCATTCATTTTTCTTGGTCCAACTGGTGTTGGAAAAACAGAGCTTTCTCGGCAACTTGCAAATGAGGTTTTTGGCGGTTTGAAATCTTTAATTAAGATTGATATGAGTGAATTTGGCGAAAAACATAAAACTTCGCAGCTTTTGGGTGCGCCGGCTGGTTATGTTGGCTATGGTGAAGGTGGAACTTTGACCGAAAAAGTTCGTCGCCAGCCTTATGCGGTTGTGCTTTTTGACGAAATTGAAAAGGCTCATCCCGATACTTTCAATTTGCTTTTACAGCTTTTGGAAGATGGAGAATTAACGGATTCAGAAGGGCGAAAAGTTTCGTTCAAAAATACGGTTGTTATTTTAACGAGCAATCTTGGTGCGAGCGAGATGATGAGCGAAAAAACGCTTGGTTTTGGTATTGAAAATTCTTCAAAAAAGAATCATACTGAAAACGAGAAAATTGCACGCAAGGCTATTTCAAAAATATTGAAACCGGAACTCTTAAACCGTTTTGATGGAATTATCACCTTTAAACAACTTTCTAAAGATGAAATAGGCAAGATTTTTGACATTCTTTTGTCTGATTTAAATAATCGATTGCTTCGAAAAGGCTTAAATTTGAAGGTTCGAAAATCGGCAAAAGATTTTATTATCGAAAAGGGTTATGATAATAAAAATGGGGTAAGACCACTTAGGAGAACAATTGAAAATTTGCTAGAAGACAAACTTGCGGATGAGATTTTAATTAACGATCCACCAAAGGGAACACAATTTGTGGCAAGTTTAGAGAAGGGTAAAATCGTTGTTAAGGTTTCGAAAGATTAAGGAGGATTATGGAAAAAGCGAAAAATTATTTAGTACCAACAGTAATTGAAGAGACTAATCGAGGTGAACGCGCGTTTGATATTTATTCAAGGCTTTTGAATGAGCGAGTGATTTTTTTGGGCGAAGAGGTTAATTCGCACACGGCAAATGTGATTGTAGCACAACTTTTACATTTGGCGTATGAAAATCCTGATGAGGATATTAAACTTTATATCAATAGTCCTGGTGGAAGTGTTTATGATGGGTTAGCAATTTATGATACAATGAATTTTATTAAGCCAGATGTACAGACAATCGGGATTGGTTTACAGGCGTCAATGGGGGCATTTTTGCTTTCGGCTGGCGCAAAAGGTAAGCGAGCAATTTTGCCAAATGCGCGAGTGATGATTCATCAGCCTTCAAGCGGAACGCGGGGTAAAATTACAGATCAAGAAATTGACTTGAAGGAAGGTTTGCTTTTAAAGGAAAAGCTTGCTCATATTTTAGCGAAAAACAGTGGTCAAAAACTTGAAAAACTCAAAAATGATATGGAGCGAGATTATTGGATGAGCGCTGAAGAGGCTGTTGAATATGGTTTGGTTGATAAAATAATAAAGTAAGAAAAATAGCCTTGCGAACAAGACTATTAGTAATTATATCCGTCTATTGGAGTTACTCTTTCTCCGATGGCGGATGTTTTTAATGATTTTAGGCGTTTAAATTCGGTTTTTGAAACTGGAACTGGCCAAATTTCTTCCGAATTTTTCTCACCTTCCGGAATTCTTAAAGCTAAAACATAGTAATGATTAGTTGGCAAGAGTTGATTTTTATCAGAATTATAATCTGTTTTGCTGCGAGAATATCCAATCACTTCAATAAACATAAAGCGTGAATTCCTACCTTGAACTTGCCAGGATTTTGCCTTTATTTCACTTCCTTCTGTATTTGTTATTTTGATTACAGGATTGATTCGAAGCTTTGATGAGATTGAGAAATAAGCTTTTTCAACTTGATTACCATTTTTGTCGACAAAAGTTATTCCTTTCGCCTCGATCGGCTCTGCGAAATAATCGTCTCGAACAGTTTGAAAGTTTTTCCATTTTTCTTTCGAAAACTGGTTGCTTCTTTCGAAATATTTTTTGAGATTTTCGTTCACTTTTGAAACTTTTGCTAATTTTGGCAAATTTTCTTGCGCTAAAACAGGTTTTAGATTTCCAGCAAGAATAAATAGTGAGGCGATAAAAAATACAGAAATAGCGAAGATTTTCTTCATTTTAGGCTCCTTCTAACACACTAAAATCACTAAAATAGTAAAATTAAAGGTGCGTAAATAAAATTTAATACCCATATAATAATATAAAAACAATAAAAAATCAAGGTCTTGACCTTTTTGTTGAAAAGGTGTAAAATGTACAAGCATTGGGCAAAAAAATATTTTTTGGAGGTGGTTTGTATGACCGCGAAAGATTTATTTGAACAAGTTCGAAAAACTGTTACTCATCACGAAAAGCCAGAAAGTAAATCCATTGGCGAAAATGAAAACAGAGCACTTTTAGCCGGTGAAGAAGCGAAGCTACAGCAATTGAATTACGCTTCGCAAATCAACCATTAATCTTTAGCCGCTATTTTAGCGGTTTTTTTATTGATTTTTTTTGAAAAATATGTTAAAATTGACACCAAGAAGTAGTGTGTTTGCGGAGAATTTTACTTCGAAATTGATGGCAAAGTTTCGAAAGTCGCAGGCGGAGAATCTTCGGGCCGATTCTAATAACACTTTAAATGCGAGGAGAAAAATGGCAAAAAAGCACTTTAATGCTGCAGGGCGTGCGTTTTTTTCGAAAGAAGACGTCGTTCTTGAAACACCAGATTTGATCGCTCACCAGAAGGAATCTTGGAAAGATTTCATTGATAATGGTTTGAGTGAGATTTTCGAAGAAATTAACCCAATCGACGATTATACTGGTCAGAAATTAGCTTTGCGATTCAAAAGCTATAAATTTCAAGATCCAAAAACAACAAAGGATTTTGCAAAAGAGAATAATCTAACTTTTGAAGCTCCACTTCACGTTCAAGTTGAACTTACAAACAAAGTGACTGGCGAAGTAAAGGAACAGGAAATTTACCTCGGTGATTATCCTTGGATGACAAATCAAGGAACTTTCATTATTAATGGAACTGAGCGTGTGATTGTTTCTCAGTTGATTCGTTCTGAAGGTGTTTATTTTAACGCTGAATCTGGAAATGATGGAAAAAAATATTACGGTGCGAAATTAATCCCTGTTCGCGGTGCTTGGTTGGAATTCGAAACTGATAATAAAGGTGTAATTTATGTAAAAATTGATCGCCGTCGAAAACTACCAGTGACAACTTTCTTGCGTGCGCTTGGTCGAATTACAAATGCTGAAATGCGAGATATTTTTGCCGATGTTGATAATGGTGAGATTAAATATATTGATGCAACTCTTGAAAAAGATCAATCAGTTAGCCCTTCAACTGCTTTGATTGAAGTTTATCGACGCCTTCGCCCAGGCGATTTGGCAACTATCGAAAATGCCCGAAACATGATCGAGCGAATGTTCTTTGATTTTAAACGATTTGATTACGGTCGTATTGGTCGATATAAAATTAACAAACGCTTAAAACTTGAAACTCCAAATACGACAGAAAATCGTTCTTTCCAAATGGAAGATCTTTTCGAAATTATTAAAGAAGTTATTCGCTTGAATAATTCTCAGGGTGAAGTTGATGATATCGATAGTCTTGATAATCGACGAGTGAAATTGGTTGGTGAGCTTGTTGCGAGACAATTCCGTGTTGGTATGCTTCGAATGCAACGAAATGCAATGGATCGAATGTCGATGACGGATATTGAAACTGTAACTCCTGGGCAATTAGTGAATGCTCGCCCGGTTGTTGCTGCTGTTCGTGAATTTTTTGCTGGATCACAGCTTGCTCAGGTTATGGATGAAACTAACCCACTTTCAGAACTTTCTCACAAGCGCCGTTTGAGCTCGATGGGCCCTGGTGGTGTCACTCGAGATCGTGCTGGTCTTGAAGTTCGTGACAGCCACCCAACCCACTATGGACGAATTTGTCTTGTGGAAACGCCAGAAGGTGGAAACGTTGGTCTTGTGACAAACCTTGCAACATTTGCCCGAATTAACGAATATGGATTTATTGAAGCTCCATATTTGCGTGTTATTAATGGAAAAGTCACGGATGAAGTCGTTTATCTTGATGCTGATCATGAAATGCGCGAAATTATCGCCGACGCAGGTTCGAAATTGAACGAAGATGGAAGTTTTGTTGAATCTCAGGTTTCTGCACGAAAGAATCTAATTCCTTCACAGGTGAGTTCAAGCGAAGTTACATTTATGGATGCTGTTCACCGACAAGTTCTTGGTGCAGCTGCGTCTTTGATTCCATTTGCTGAGCGCGACCGAATTGACCGTGCCTTGACCGGTTCAGCCATGCAGAAACAGGCCGTTCCACTTCTTTGGAATGAAGCGCCAACCGTTGGAACTGGTGTTGAGGCTGATATTGCTCGAAATTTGAGTCAAATTGTTATTGCGGAAGATGATGGTGAGGTTGTTCGAGCAGATTCTGTTGCTGTTGAGGTTGAATATAAGAGCGGCATTGTAAAGTATGAATTGAAACATTTCGAAAAAACTGCTGATGATCGCTGTTATAATCAAAAAGTTGTAGTTTCTCGTGGTCAAAAAGTTAAAAAAGGTGACATTTTGATTGAGGGTGCAAGCATTAAAGATGGTGAAATTGCACTTGGTCGAGATCTTCGTGTAGCGTTTATGTCTTGG
Source organism: uncultured bacterium (assembly GCA_900556165.1). Lineage (GTDB taxonomy): Bacteria > Patescibacteriota > Saccharimonadia > Saccharimonadales > Saccharimonadaceae > Nanogingivalis. Next base: position 6,460 of record USNP01000007.1, on the reverse strand, counting down.
GGTGGATTCAATATGGACGACGCTGTGATCATTTCTGACCGTTTGGTTAAAACAGATATGCTCACAAATATTAATATTAAAGATTATACAGTTGAAGTTCGCGAGACGAAGCTTGGCCCAGAAGTTGTAACACGTGATATCCCAAATGCGAGCGAATATAGTCTTCGACATCTGGACGAAAACGGAATTGTACAGATTGGTTCAGAGGTTAAACCTGGTGACGTTTTGGTTGGGAAAATTACTCCAAAAGGTGAACAAGAGCTTTCAAGCGAAGAGCGACTTTTACGTGCGATCTTTGGTGAAAAAGCAAAAGATGTTCGTGACACTTCTCAACGAATGAAGAATACCGGTTCAGGAAAAGTTATTGGTGTAAAAATCTTTTCGAAAGAAAATGGCCATGAAATGCGAACTGGTGTACTCCAACAAATTCAAATCTTCGTTGCTGAGGCCCGTAAGATTATGGTTGGTGACAAGATGGCTGGACGACACGGAAATAAAGGTGTTGTTGCGAAAATTCTACCAGAAGCCGATATGCCATTTATGGAAGATGGAACTCCAATTGATGTGATTCTTTCGCCACTTGGTGTGCCTTCACGTATGAACCTTGGTCAGCTTTTCGAAGTTCATCTTGGAATGGCTGCAAAAACTCAGGGTTACCGAGTTGCAACTCCTTCATATGACGGTGTTGATGCTGAAACTTTGAGTGACGAACTTGAAGCGGCTGGTATTGCTCGGGATGGAAAAGTTCAATTGTTTGATGGTCAAACTGGCGAACCGTTTGAACAACGCACAACTGTTGGATTTATGCATATGATCAAACTCCATCACTTGGTTGCAGACAAGATTCACGCGCGATCGACTGGTCCATACACAATGGTTACTCAACAGCCTTTGGGTGGCAAGGCTCAAAACGGTGGTCAGCGATTCGGAGAGATGGAAGTTTGGGCACTTGAAGCTTATGGTGCCGCAAATATGCTCCAAGAAATGCTAACGATTAAGTCTGACGATGTTGTTGGTCGTTCGAAAGCTTATGAAAGTATTATTAAGCACAATGAAATTGTTGGTCCAAAGTTGCCAGAATCATTCAATGTGCTCGTGAAAGAACTCCAAGGTCTTGGTTTGCGAGTTGATCTACTCGATCAGCATGCTTCAAGTATTGATGCGGATGAAATCTTAGCGGAACGCAATAAAGATGCTGAAAGTTTAACCTTCGAAGATGAAGATTTCGAAACTGTTCGAGATGAATCTGACGGTGAATTTGAAGACAATATGAATATTCAAGATATTGATGAAATTGAAGAAATTAAGGAGGAAGCGTAAATGGCGAAAGTGGTGAATTCAAACCAAATTGCTGATTTTGACGCAGTTCGCCTCGCTGTTGCTAGCCCAGAAGATATTTTGGGCTGGTCTTACGGCGAAGTGACAAAGCCAGAAACAATCAACTACCGAACGCAAAAACCTGAGCGCGATGGTTTGTTTTGTGAAAAAATCTTTGGACCAACTAAAGATATTAACCCTTATGACAACAAGCTAAAACGTGTTCGCTCACGTGAAGCTGCTGTTGATAAAAATGGCGAGTTAGTAACAAAATCGATTGTTCGTCGTGAACGAATGGGCCACATTGCGCTAGCAGCACCAGTTGCACATATTTGGTTTATGCGTGGTGCTCCAAGTGCGATGAGCTTACTTCTAGGAATGACTGTTAAGAATATTGAACGTGTAGTTTATTTTGCGAGCTATGTAATTCTTAATGTTGACGAAGAGAAACGCGATCAAATGCTTGCAGATCTTGACGCTGAAGATAAAGCTGCACGAATGGCTATTAAAATTCGCTATGAAAAAGCTGCTGAAGAGAAATCGGCCGACATTAAAGCTTTAGCTGAAGCTCAAAGTAAAGAAGTCGAAGAATTGAACTCGGTTTATACAACAAAACATAATCAGCTTGACAGTTTCGTAAAAGGTTCACTAATGAGTGAAACTGATTTTCGAAACCTTCCAGAAGAGTATGAAGAGATTATTGAAGTTGGAATGGGTGGTGAAGCGATTAAGACTTTACTTGACGAAATCAATATTGACGAACTTATTGAAAATCTAAAAGAAGAAGCTGAAAAAGCTAAAGGTCAGCGAGAGAAGAAAATTCTTAAACGGTTGAAAATTATCGAAGGAATGAAAGCTGCTGGAATCAAACCAGGAAGTTTGTGTTTGACAGTTCTTCCTGTAATTCCTCCAGATTTGCGCCCAATGGTTCAATTGACAGGTGGTCGATTTGCTACTTCAGATCTAAACGATTTGTATCGACGAGTAATTAACCGAAACAACCGTTTGAAGAAATTGATTGAACTTAATGCTCCAATGGTAATTAAGCGAAATGAAATGCGAATGCTTCAGGAAGCGGTTGATTCGTTAATTGACAATAACGCATCTCGAAGTGGTCGTTCGGTTAATACAACTGGCGGTCGCCGAAAGCTTAAATCTTTGAGTGATATGCTTAAGGGTAAGCAGGGACGATTCCGTCAAAACTTGCTTGGAAAACGAGTTGACTACTCCGGTCGTTCCGTAATCGTGGTTGGTCCAACTTTGAAAGCTCATCAATGTGGTTTGCCAACTCAAATGGCACTTGAACTATTTAAGCCATTCGTAATTTCTTGGTTGATTGAAAAAGAATACGCACATAATATTCGTTCAGCAACCCGTTTAATTGAGGCTCGTGAAGCTGAAGTTTGGGATGCATTGGATGCTGTTGTTGAAGGAAAGTATATTCTTTTGAACCGTGCTCCATCTTTGCACCGACTTTCCATTCAGGCCTTTCAACCAAAACTTGTTGAAGGTAAAGCAATTCAGCTTCACCCACTTGTAGCAAACGGATTTAACGCCGACTATGATGGTGACCAGATGGCTGTTCACTTACCGCTTTCTGATGCTGCGCAAGCTGAAGCTCGCGACTTAATGAGTATTTCTCATAACCTCTTGAAACCTGCAGATGGTCAACCGGTTCTTTCTGTCGATCAGGATGTTGTTTACGGAAACTACTATATCACTTATAATAAACAATCTGAAACAAGCAAGAAACCACGACCATTCGCTAATGTTTTCGAAGCTGAAATGGCTTATGACAAGGGTGAAATTGCGCTTCAAACTCCAATTCGAGTATTTGTAAAAGGTGAAATTCGAAACACAACTCTTGGGCGAATTTTCTTTAACGAGTTGTTGCCGGAAGATTATCCATTTGATAATAATCCTCAAACTAAGAAGCAAATTAATAAAATTTTGGCCGATATGTTTGCACATTATGGTGCTGAAATGACTGTTAAAATTGCCGACAAGATTAAAGGTTTGTCATTCCGATTTGTTACAAAATCTGGTTTATCAATCGGTAAAGAGGATTATACGGTGTATGAAAGCGAAAAAATCCCTGAAATCATTGCGAGTGGTGACGCTAAGACAACTTTAATTCAAGAACAATACGACCAAGGTCTTTTGACTGATCAAGAACGATATAACTTGATCATCGACAACTGGCATAAAGTTATTGATGAGGTTTCTGATGAGATTTCTGAACGCGTTGCAAATGAGGGTGCTGACTCTCCTGTTGGATTAATGGCGGTTTCTGGTTCTCGTGGTAATGCAACAAACATTCGTCTTGCTTCTGGTTTGACTGGAATCATGGTTGACGCAACTAACCGTGAAATTGAGCTCCCAATCCGTTCAAACTATACTCACGGAATGAGCTCACTCGAAGCCTTTGTGGCAACTCGTGGTGCGCGCCAAGGTTTGATCTCAACAGCGCTTAAGACTGCCGATTCTGGATATTTGACTCGTCGTCTTGTTGATGTTGCTCAGGATGTTTTCTCGGTATCAGATAATACAAGCGAGGTTGATCCTGGATTTGCGATTTATCGTTCAGAAAGTGAAGAAACTATGATTTCTTTTGGAGATCGTTTGTATGGCCGATTTACAGCTGAAGCTGTTCCTGGATATATTGAGACTGATCAGCTAATTACTCGAGAAATCGCTGATGTAATTGAAAAAGATGAAGCAATTAAAGAGGTTAAAATTCAAAGCGTACTTTCGACTCCTGATCTTGCTGGAATTCCTCAAAAATCTTACGGAATTGATATGGCAACAGGTCTCCTTGTTGCTCCTGCTGAACCGGTTGGTGTTATTGCTGCCCAATCTGTTGGTGAGCCTGGAACGCAGCTAACTTTGAATACATTCCACAGCTCAGGTGTTGCCGGCTCTGGTGCAATTTCTCAAGGTTTGCCTCGTGTTGAAGAGCTTCTCGAAGCACGATCACCAAAGGGTCAAGCCTATATGACTGAAATCTCGGGTATTGTTGATATTTGGGAAGATGGAAATATGAACATTGTCCAAATTACACCTCAACAAACTGAAGACGGTGAAAATGCAAATCCTATTCGTTACGAAATTCCAAATGTTGCAGCTCTTGCCGTTTCAAAAAATGACGTTGTTCGCGCAGGTGATCGTTTAACGGCTGGTTCGTTAAATCTTCGTGATTTGATGGAATTGAAGGGTGTTGAAGAAACTCAGCGTTACATTATGAATGAGATTTTGCGAATTTATGCAGCTCAGGGTCAAGACATTGCTTCAAAACACCTTGAGATCATCGTTCGACAAATGTTTAGCCGAGTTCAAATTGAAAATGCTGGAGATTCTTCATTCATTATTGGTGATGTTGTCTCGAAAGCTGCTGTTGTTGAGGAAAATAAAATCCTTAAAGCAGAAGGTAAAAAACCAGCTGAATTCAAACAACAACTTCTTGGAATTACGAAAGTTTCGATCTTTAGTGATAGCTTCTTATCGGCAGCTTCGTTCCAGAACACTACAAGCGTTTTGATTAATGCCGCAACTTCTGGTCGAATTGATAAACTTCACGGATTGAAAGAAAATGTGATTATCGGACGCAAGATTCCTGTTGGAACTGGTGCTCGAACTCACCAGGAAGATTCTGAAACTGTTGAAGAAGTAGATTTTGAAACTGAAACTAACGATTCGTCGGTTGAAGAATAAAAACTTTAAAACACTGCCAAATTTGGGTGGTGTTTTAATTTTGATATTTTTATAAGGCTGTAATATTATTAAATAGTGATAAGAATACAGATTTTATAATTGATAAATTGATTTAATCTTTAAAAAATGTTATAATTATTAACATAAACGAAATAGGAGAAAAAAATGAATTCTAATAAAATTGAGCAAAAAGGTCTTAAATCTCTTCGAAATTACGGGATTATTTTTGCGGTTCTAGCAGTTGCTTTGATAGTATCAGGGTCATTTTTAATCGCAAAACCATTTAATGAGTTTTCGAAAAGGCTATCTTGGAAACAAACTGAAGGTGAAATCTTTGGTTTCGAAAAGGTGTTGACTGATCAAAAAACAAGTGAGCAAAATTTTATAGCCATTGTGGATTTTTCGTTTGGCAAGGATAATTTTATTGAAGTAAAAATCCGCAAAAAGAGCTTCCGGTAATAAATAATAAAGTTAAGGTTTTTTATGACGAAAAAGATCCGCAAGATGCAGTTATAGGTGAATACTCCTTCGTGAAACTCATTCCATTTTTGGTATTATTGATTATTGGTGTAATTAGCGCAGTTCTTTCGTTTATTTCTTTTTCGAAAGATGAAAGATTTAAAAAAGCAAAAAAAGAAGTGCAAAATCAGACTAACAATTCGGCGTTTATTCAGAATTTCACACATAATAACAAGGTTCAAAAATAATGCGAATACTTTTTACAGACGGAAGTGCATCACCAAATCCCGGAGCTGGCGGTTTTGCTATTATTGAAAATGGAAAACCTATTGCACTTGGTGCGGAAAATCCAAGCACAAATATTCGAATGGAGGGTTTGGCGTTAAAAAAAGCTTTCGAAATTTTGGATGGTGAAGAGGCAGAAATTTTGACCGATAGTGAATTTTGGGTTAATGTTTTGACAAAATGGGCTCCAGCTTGGCATAAAAATGGCTGGAAAAAGAAAACTGGTGAAATTAAAAATCTTGATATTGTAAAGCCTCTTTTTGAGCTTTATAAAAATTCAAACGTAGAGCTAAAATGGCTGAAAGGTCATGCCGGGCATGAATTTAATGAAATGGCTGACGAATGGGCGAATCGGGCAAGGAATGGTGAAACGCTCTAACGCTTGATTTTTTGAAAAGACTGTGGTAAAATATAATTTCCGCTCAAAAGTGGAAATTAAAAATTGGAGGAATATTTTTATGAAGAAAGCCTTTGCAAACGCAAAAGAGCCGTTATTTGTTTCCTTGTACTTTATCACAGTTTACAGTGTATCGTTATGTTTAACAATTTTGACACACTGGAATTTTGGCGTGTTCTTTTTTGGTATTATTATGACAACATTAATAATTACTGCTAAAAGGATTGATGAAAAGACACCTGAACGCGTTCGAAGATAATTTTTAAGCCAGAGAAACTGGCTTTTTCTTTT
>USNP01000006.1 GCA_900556165.1 uncultured bacterium | reverse complement strand
AAATAGAAAAATGAAGAGTAATTTTTGGCAACGGCACCCAATACTTGCCGACACTTTGGGGATTTTCGTTTTTGTTTTTTCCGTAACTTTGGGAACAATATTAATTAATACTTTTATTTTTCAGAGCTTTACGATTGTTGGTTCAAGTATGGATCCGACTTTCGCTGATGGCGACAAAGTTATCATAAATCGTCTGCCGTCAACTTGGGCTAATTTTACAAATACAAAATTCACGCCAAAACGCGGTGAAATTATAGTTTTCGAAAATCCACAATTTATTAATGGAATGAAGGATCAATACATTATTAAACGCGTAATTGCCTTCCCTGGCGAAAAAGTAAAAGTTGAAAAAGGTAAAATGACAGTTTTTAATAATAATCATCCAAACGGTTTCAATCCTGATGACAACTTCAATGGTGAACCAAAAAATTACACAAGCCACGATGGCGAATGGGTTGTTCCAGAAAATGAAATCTTTGTTTCAGGCGATAATCGAGTTGGCAACAACTCTTACGATTCTCGAAGTGGCTTAGGAACTGTTCCATTGTATAAAATTGTTGGCCCTGTCGCCTTTCGAATTCTACCGCTCAATAAAATTCGCAACTTTGAATACAATCAACAATATTAAAAAAATAACCCTTTCTGTGGGTTATTTTATTTCGAAAGAATTTCCTCAATCCGTTTCAACTCTTCCTCGGTTTTAAATTTAATCACAATCTTTCCCGATCCTCGTGCAGAAGTTTTAATATCAACATCCGCACTTAATCTTTTCGAAATTTGATTCATCGCTTTTTCAAAAGGGTTTTTATTCAATTTTTTGGATTCAGCCTTTTTAGATACTTCAGTTTGTTTTTTGTAATTCACTAAAAATTGTTCAATTTTTCGAGAGCTCCAATTTTCTTCTATAATTTTTGGAAGAATTTTTTCGATTGTTTTTTCATCAATTTTCAATAGTGGCCGCGCTTGCCCTTCTTTCAATTCCCCGGAAATAACTTTTTCCTTCACAATTTTTGGCAATTTTAAGAGTCTTAAGGTATTCAAAACCGCACTCTCACTTCTCCCACCAACACGCTCACCAATTTGTTTTGCGGTTAAATTGAACTGTTCGCGAAGTTTTTGATATGCTTCTGCAGTTTCCAAAACATTTAGATTATCACGCTGAATATTCTCAATCAAGCTTAATTCAAGTCGATTCTGATCTGAAAGATCGCGAACTATTGCTGGAATCTTCTCTAAACCAGCAAGTTTTGAAGCGCGATAACGCCTCTCACCAGCAACAATTACAAATTTTAAACCTTTCTCAATAACCACAATTGGCTGCAAAACACCGTGAATTTTTATCGAATTAGAAAGATCTTCGAGCTTTTCTTTGTCAAAGTTTCTGCGAGGCTGATCTGGATCTGGTGAAATATCGCTAAGTTTTAATTCTTTGAGTTTATCATTTTCAGATTCTAACCCTAAGCTTAAATCAAGCTTTTCATCAGCCATCATTTCAGTTGGAATTAACGAAGAAAAACCACGACCAAGTCCTTTTTTTGCCATTATTTTACTCCTTCTATTCGTTGAATAATTTCTTTCGAAACAGCTTTATATGCACGCGCACCCTTACTAAAACGATCATAGACTCCGATCGGCACACCGTGACTTGGTGCTTCAGCTAATCGGATATTTCGCGGAATTGCATTTGAAAAAATCTTCTCTGGAAAGAATTTTTTAATCTCTTCGAGAACTTGCCCGCCCAAAGTTGTTCGAGAATCAACCATCGTTGGCAAAACACCTAAAAGTTCAAGATCTGGATTCATCCCTTTTTTAACTAATTTCATACTTTCGAGAAGCTGACCGAGCCCCTCCATCGCGTAAAACTCAGCCTGAACCGGCAAGATTAAATAGTCGCTCGCAATAAAACCATTCACAGTCAGTAAGCTCAAACTTGGCGGAGAATCCAAAATAACATAATCAAAATCATCCTCAATAGTTTTCAAAGCCTGTTTTAAGCGCGTAAAACGACCTTTTGCCGATGCAAGTTCAACCTCAATATTCGCCAAAACTGGCGTACTTGGTGCAATTTTTAAGTTCGAAAATTCAGTTTCAATAATTACTTCCTTTAAAGATTTTTCGCCAGATATAACTTCTGCCATTGTTGACTCAAGAGCATTTTTATCTATCCCTAAACCACTTGTGGCGTTTCCTTGCGGATCAAAATCAACTAAAAGAACGCGTTTTTTAGCTTTTGCTAAATAAAACGCTATGTTAATTGCGCTGGTCGTTTTTCCAACCCCACCTTTTTGATTTGTTATCGAAATAACTTTCATTATGCTACTATTATATCACAAAAATAAAAAAACATAAACAAAAAGAGCGTTTTTTATTAAACGCTCTTTTTAAATTTATTGAATTGGATCAACAACAACTGGAATATTTTGAATATATCTTTTATTTGGAGTTATATCTACAAGATTAATCCTATTGTCATTAGGACCAATCCACATACGGGAATTACCATCATAACCTTGAATCTCAGACAGTTGTTTTGGTCTTGGAGCATTGTCTGGTAGAGTCATCGACCCACCACCTTTGGTCCAAAAATCTAAATGAATAAAGCCATGACCCGTTGCATTATTGATAATCATATAGTTTCGATAATCATCAAATACTTCTGGACCAACACTTCCTGCAGCAAAAACCCCATCATTATTGAGTTTAAAGATACTATTTTGACCAAGATTAACTTGAGGCAATGTTACACTTCCACCATTATGCGAAAGCGATAGAATGCCATTATTTAAACTTAACGTTTGCGGAATACCCACTCCCTCAGCACCCTGAAGACCACGTTCACCTTGTTCACCCTTTAATCCCTGATCACCTCGGTCACCTTTTTGACCTTGTAAACCTTGATCTCCTTGTTCGCCTTTTTCACCCTTCTCACCTTTATCACCTTTTTCACCCTTAAGATCTGAGTAAGCTACAAGGTTATTCCAGTTTGAATCACCTTTATATCGCCACTGAATATATAGTGCATCTTTGCGAATTTCGATTTCGCGACCATCTTGACCGTTATTTCCTTGTGCGCCTTGTTCACCTTTTTCACCTCGGTCACCTTTTTGGCCTTGGATTCCTTGTGCGCCGTTTAGTCCATTTTTCCCATTAGTACCATTAACTCCGTTAGTACCATTCGAACCGTTTGAACCATTAACGCCATTTTTTCCATCGACACCGTTCTTGCCATCTTGACCATCTTTTCCATCGGCTCCTTTTTCGCCTTTAAGGCTAGCGACAGATGTAATATCTTGCCATTCGCCGTCCAAGAACTGATATTGAATTTTTCCATCTTGCTGACGAATACTAATTTGTCCAGGATTCACACCTTTAAATTGAAAATTCGAAGATCCGCGCCACCAAAATAGCAACACAATAATCAACAAAATAATCAAAGCAACGTTCGTAACCCTTAACGCCCGTTTAGAAGCATATTTATCTCTCTCCATAAAGTTCCTTTCTTTATTACCTTTTCATTCTACAATATTAATTACAACCATTTTAACACAAAGCACTACCTTTTTCAACTTATTTTAACCCTTGATTTAAACTTAAAACTATGCTAAAATAATAATGATATTAAATTTAATGAGGATTTTATGAAAAAAGCAGTCGTAAAAGTTGGCGGTAAACAATTTATCGTTAGCGAAAAAGAGACCCTTCTGGTGGACCTCCTCCCGCAAGGAACAAAAGAGCTCGAACTTGACGCTTTGATGCTTATTGATGGCGACAAAGTGGAAGTTGGAACTCCTATTGTAAAAGGCGTGAAGGTTTCCGCAAAAGTTGTTGACGAACTTGTTAAGGGCGAAAAAATCCGCGTGATCCGCTACAAAGCTAAAAAGCGTGTTCACAAAGAAAACGGACATCGTCAAAAATACACTAAAATCGAAATTACTTCGATTAAATAATAAAAAGGCGGCCAGCCATTTCGAAACAGTTCCCCACTCAGGAGCTGTTTTATTTTTGCGACATAACAATTATTTTTATAAAACAACCCAACAATCATTCAAAAAATAAAAATAAACCCCGTTTTCGCGAGGTTTATTTATTTTTTTCGAAACTATTTTTTCTCTGTTTTGTGAGATTTTTTAGCTTCGTGAGTTTTCGCCGTTTTATGTTCAGCAACATGAACTGCTTTTTTCGAAAGATCAGCTGTTACTTTTTTCATTTCTTCACGACTTCGGTACCAGTAGGCAACCGCACCAGTAATTGCCATAATCGCAATCACCATCATTGCAGCTTCAGCAGGTCCAGTGTGTGGAAGTTCAGTTGGAACTTCTGCACAATTCGGATCGTTGGATGCAAGATTTTCAAGACCTTTAATTTTACATTTATCAGAACAATTTGGGTCGTTTTTCTTCAAATTCCCTTTTCCAGGAATTCCACAAAATTCTTTTTGCTCTTGTGGTGTACAATTTTTTTGGACATTTACAGTTGCTTTATCGCTTTTTCCACCGTTTTCGGTCAAAACTTGCGCAGTATTTGTAAGTGTGTTATTTCCACAAACTAATTTCGAAGGATCAATTTTTGCTCGGAAAGTTAACGTCACAAAACTGCCAATTGCATTTCGTCCGATATTTATACCAGATGTTGCAACGTTATCGCTCAAAGTTTTACCAGCAGGATTTGAAGCACTCACAACTCGAGTTGTTCCAGGAACTAGAACTAATCCAGCAGGAAGCAAATCTTTAATATTCACATTATCGTGATCGATTGTTCCAGTGTTTTTATAAGTGATTTTAAACTCAACCTGATCATTTAAACCAATATTTTGATTTTTCGAAAATGCATTCGTGCCAGCCTTTGAAACAGTTTTTGTTGTTTCAAAATCTGAAAAATCTGCTTTAAATCGGTAGGTAATTACGCCTGAATATTGATCACAACCTGGCAAAATTCCATTCAAACTATCATAACCAAGATTTGTTCCAGCGCCGAAAAGATTTTCGCCACTCAAGTTTTGACCATTTACAGCACCTTTTGTTGTGATTTTTGCTGAGCCTTGAACATATCGCAAAACAACATTTTGTGAAGGTGAATGAATTACAGCCTCATCCCAAACTTTTTGTGGTCGCGAGTTTCGAGCCGAAATTTCTGCCCGAACAAAACCTTTTTGACCTTTTCCAAGTTTCGAAGGAACGATTGTGCTAAGTTTTGCATCTAACGCAATTCCGCGGAAGCTGTTTTCTCGTGAATTGAGGGAGCTTTTTGCATTATTGTGGTAATAGATATAAACTTCATATTCTTGACCAGGAACAATGTTAATTTCATCGACAAAGTTTCCAGTTCCAGCTTGACGGATTCGAACGAAATTTCGCTCGTCACCAACCGTTGGATTGTTTGTGATTGAGTTAAATGTTACGTAGTCGGCAGGATTTTCGGCGGAAAAAGTTTTTCTTTCTGGACCATGAGCAAAAGCACTTCCGCTCAAAGCCACCCCTGCGATGAGGGTCGCAATTATCGCAACCCCCAAGCCTTGTAATTTATTTTTTACTAACATTTTTTACCTTTTTATATATTATTGTCCATTATTTGGATTTTGTGCAGCTGAAGCATTGTAACTTTCCTGTGCTGCTAGAATATCATCGTAGCTCACAAACTCACCACCAATATTTACGGTTTTATTTTGAGCCTGTTCAGCCTCACGAGATTTAGCTTCAGCTTCAGCTTGAGCCTGTAATGACTGCTCGGCATCGCGCGCATTACTTTCTGCTGTATGTTCACCACCCGTATATTCAACTGGCTGTTCAGCTATTTTCGAAACATCAATAGATTCATCAACGCCGTTTGCCCGAATTTCAGCAGTTGCCGTTCCAGGTGCTACGGTAGGATTGATATTATTTTTTCGTTCCTCTTCAGTAGCCTCAGTCCTTAATTCACCCGCATCCATTTTAGTAACCGCACCGTCTACATTGTAAATCGACTGATCCGTTTTAAATTTTGTATCGTCGTGAGTGTTTGGTGGAGTGTTTGGTGGAGTTTCCGGTGGAGTGTTTGGTGGAGTTTCCGGTGGAGTTTCCGGTGGAGTGTTTGGTGTTGGACTTGGTGGAGTATAAACATTTTCAAATGGAATCTCTGGTGTCGTCCAAGTGTTTGGAATTTCAACCGTTTTCTTCATCACTAGCTGTTTACATTGGTCACGAATCATAATATGCTGACCATTACCAAGCTCAACAACTCGAGCTGTTCCGCCAAATGCACCTTCAGCATGCGCATAATCTTTATTTCCATTCACATATAGCGAATAATAATCACCCGTCAAAGTTTCATTACCAACAACTTTTGCATCTTTCATATATTTAGAATATGCATCATTCAACTTTTCGAAAGCCGTCTGATCGCCACTTCGAGCAGCATCAACCAAAGCATCAACATCGTAGTTCGAAATTCCCAAAAGATTTTGAGAAGCTTCACTATCGTTAACAAAGAATTGTCCCATAAATTCAATGTTGTCTTCGTTATGAGATTCGAGCATCGTTTTTTGATATTCTTCATTCGAAAGCTCTGAAGTATTTGTTCCGATGGAATATTTGTTCTCTTTTTGATCAACCTTGTTATAGTCGTCATTTTCAGAATCATATTTTCCATTATTAAAGTTCTTTTCAGATTCAACGGATTGACTATTAGCGTCAAAATTTGCAAAATTACTTAACGTATCCGCATGTGCACTTCCGGCAAATGTTTGAGTTGCAACCGGAGTACGATCTCCAGCTTTAACACTATTTGTAGCTTGCCGCCCAACACCAAAAATTGTCATTCCAAGCATTCCAAGCGCACCCCATTTCATCACTTTTTTACCGATATAGTTTCGAATTTTCTGGAATCGACCAGCTTTAGCTTCGATATCAACATCTTGATCAACAACATTTTTTGCCTGATCGGCTCGATTTTGTTCACCAACCGCAAGATGAACTTTTTGCATTCGTTCAAGCATTGCTTCGTTTTCTTCGGTTAATTCATCTTTTTGAATTAACTCTGAACGAACTTGTCGGCGAAATCGCGCTAATTCTTCAGCACTTGCGCCTTCTGAAAACAGCTCATCAAATTTTTTCTCAGCATCTAAAAGTTTAGTTGCTTCCGGTTTTTGATTTTCTGCATCATCACTATTATTTAGTGATTCGTTTTTTATACTATCGTCTGGATTTGATTTTTTAGCCTCAGGTTCCGCCATCGCATTTTCCCAAATTGTATCAAGAACCTTTTGTCGATATTCTGGTTTTTTCGAATATTCCCAGATGAATCGATCTTCAAGCTTATTTTTTAAACTGTCAAAATTTATGCCGTTTTTTGAAAAATCATTTGAAGCTTCAATCAATTGCTGACGATATTTATTCTTAACTTCTTCACTTTCCGCATTTCGAATCATTTTAGCTAACGAATTCATTTTTTGAATTTCTGAACTCGCTCCCATAGCTTGATCCATTTCCTCCTTCGAAAGAGTAGAAATTTCATAAGGCTGTTCGACTTCAACTCGATTCTCGCCGTTTTCCATTTGGCGATAATGCTCGTCTCGTTGCATAATTTCATCAAAAGCAACTTTGTCGCCTCTATGAATTGCATCACGAACAGATTTGTCGAATTTTTTAGCGCCTTGTCTTAGCGCTTCTTCACGCTGCTTGACAGCATCCGCCTCTGATTTTACTTGCTGCTTTTGATTTATCTCATCTTGAAGAGTATCCCAAGAGCCGTAAGTATCTTCGAAAGACTTGCCGGTATCTGGCGCGGAATTAAAAGTATTCCCGTTTTTCATTTCTGTCCTTGTTTATTTTAATTTATTTTACTCTCGTATTTTAACACAAGCGTAATTATAAGTCAACACTTTTTTAAAAGAAAAATCGGCTTTTCACCGATTTTATAATTTTCGATATTTTTGAAATCCTAAATTCGACCAAAAAGTGCGCGTGAAAAATTCGAAAACTTTTGTGAAACTGAGATTTGGCGCGGAGACGATTTGATCGTTTCAATTTCTTTCGTCAGCTGATCTTGCGACTTAAACTGATTTTTGCGCAAAACAAATTCATTTCCGCGACCTTCATAAGTTTCGAAATTCGCATCATAATCTTCAAAATGAATAATATTCATTTTTTGAATTTCATCATCTCTTGCAAAGAAACTACCATTTTCACGATCAGCATATCTTTCAGCACGTGCATAGATATCGTTCAGATTTTCGAAAGCCTCATTTTTTGAATGCTCTTGTGTTATTTCAATTTCTTGTTTCGTTTCAGAACTTAAATTTTCCAGATTATCAAATTTAAAATCTTCAAATTCCTCAAGATTGTTTCGCTGTTCAATTTTATTATAATCGTTAACCTTAAAATTTTCCATTTTTGCCTTTTGATTTTTTATGTTTTTTGTTTTTATTAAAATAACTTATGCTTGTATTATAGCATAAGTTATTTCTATTGTCAACATATTAATTACGCTTTTTTCAATGAGATTTTGGCTTCTTCACCCTCGATTTTTACTGTTTGTGAAAATTCTAATTCATCGTTCGAGAATTCTGCCTTTTCAGCTAAAACTTCTTTCGAAATTTCTTGAACAAATTTTTTGAACGCACCTGAAAGATCTTCATTTTCAGATGAAAAATTAAGTTCGATACGATCATCAACATTCAAACCGGCTTTTTTACGGCTCGCCTGAATGTGGCGAATAATCTCGCGCATTAATCCTTCAGCGCGAAGTTCTGGCGTGATTTCGAAATTGAAATCAACTTTTTCAGCAGGTTTGTGACTTAAAATTTCACCATTTTCATCCTTTTCAAAAATAACATATGAAACACCTTTTACGTTCAATTCTTCTTGGAGAATTTCAACAAACCATTTCAAATCGCTCGCAACATGCGGAATAACCACCTCTTTGAGCGGCTGACGAATCTTTACGCTATTTTTTGCACGTAACGCCAAAGCCTCATTAACATAACCACGAACCTCAGCCATTTCAGCTAAAATCTTCTCGTTAATCTCGCCTGCTGCTGGCCAGTCCTTCAAATGAACCGAACCGTCACCAACCATTTTATCCCAAAGTTCTTCAGCTAAAAATGGAACAAACGGTGCTAAGAGTAGTGCAAGATAACTCAAAACATAATGAAGCGTTTGATAGGCCTGAGTTTTATCGCCATCATCTTCACTCTTCCAGAAACGGCGGCGCGAACGACGCACAAACCAGTTCGAAGCGTCATCTAAGAACGGCAAAACACCTTCAAGCGCACGTGGAATGTTATATGCGTCCATATTTTCAGTAATTTCATTTCGAAGTTTATGAACACGACTCACAATCCATAGATCGAGCGGATTTTCAAGATTTTTTGAAGGGTCAGCAAGCTCACCGCTAAATTCCCAACCATCAACACTGGCATACATTGTGAAGAAATCATACATATTCCAAATCATTGAAATTTTTCGAGCGATATCTGAAACATCCTTATCGTGAAGCGCAAAATCTTCACCATTCAAAAGTGGACTTGAAAGTAACAAGAAACGCAAACTGTCGGCAGAATATTGATCCATTAATTCATTTGGATCGGTGTAGTTTCCAAGAGATTTGCTCATCTTGCGACCGTCGTTTCCGGCAACAACACCGGTTGTAATCACATTTTTAAATGCATTTTTACCAAATAGCGCCGTATTCACCGCATGAACATAATAGAACCACGCGCGAACCTGACCAATATATTCAACAATAAAATCACCTGGGAAATTCTTTTCGAACTTCTCTTTGTTTTCGAAAGGATAATGGAATTGCGCAAATGGCATTGAGCCACTTTCGAACCAACAGTCAAGCACTTTATCAATTCGAGTGTATTTTTCGCCATCAATTTCGAAAGTAATTTCATCAACCCAAGGTCGGTGATAATCTTCAAGCTCCACGCCACTCAATTCTTTAAGTTCTGCATAAGATCCAATAACACGAATCTTACCGCTTTCAGACTTCCAAACTGGCATTGCTGTTGCCCAAAACCGGTCACGCGACAAATTCCAATCCGGTGCAGCCTCGATATTTTTTTCGAAACGACCGTGCTTCAAGTGTGCTGGGAACCAGTTAATATTTTCATTTTGTTCAATCATTAGCTCTTTTTGACCTTGAATATCAAAGAACCAACTTGGGTGTGCGCGATACATCAAGCGCTGACCAGTGCGCGGATTGTGCGGATATTCATGACGAATATAGTCAATTTTCCAAACTACGCCACGTTCTTTCAAGATTTTTGCAAGCGGCTTATTAAATTCCCAAACATCGTTACCGGCAAATTCACCGTGAAGGTATTTTCCATACTCATCAAGAACGTGGAAAACTGGAATACCATATTCTTTACCAAAGTTGAAGTCTTCTTCACCATAAGCTGGCGCCGAATGGACAATTCCTGTTCCACTTTCGAGCGAAACATAATCTGCACCCCAAACTTTATAAGCATTCTCTTCACCTTCACCGGAATATTTCGAATCTTCAAAAAGTGGCTCATAACTCAAACCAATCAGTTCTGTACCGTCGATCAAATTTACAATTTCAAAAGGAATCGGTTGCCTTTTTTCATCAATAAAAACTTTTTCGAGCAAATCTTTTGCTAAAATATAGAATTCATCACCAACTTTAACTTTTGCATAAGTGAAATCTGGATTAACAAATAGTCCCATGTTTGCTGGCAAAGTCCAAGGAGTTGTTGTCCAAGCGAGCATTGCAGTTTTGTCGCGAGATCCTTCAGAATCTTCGAAATCTTTCAACCAAAACTTAACAAAAACGCTTGGGTCGGTTACAGTTTTATAGGCGTCGTTATCCATTGTAACTTCACTTTTCGAAAGCGGAGTTGCCCAAGCCGTATCATACATCAAAACACGTTCACCTTCATAAATCTTACCCTTTTCATAAAGAGTTTTAAATGCCCACCAAACAGATTCCATAAAATCTTTATCCATTGTTTTGTAAGCATTTTTAAATTCAACCCAACGACCAATGCGATCAATTGTACTTTCCCAGAGTGCGGCATTAGAAACCATGCTTTCACGCGCAGTTGTAATATATTCGGCGAGCGAAATTTTTTCGCCGACTTCATGCCGAGAAGTGATACCGAGCTTTTTCTCAACAAAGTTTTCTGCTGGCAAACCGTGTGTATCCCAACCCCAACGGCGTTCAACTCGCTTCCCTTTCATTGTTTGATAGCGTGGAACAGCATCTTTTACAATTGAACTAAGTAGTGTTCCATGATGTGGCACACCAGTAATAAATGGAGGACCATCATAAAACACAAAGGTGTTGTCTTCGCTACGGTTTTTAACTGATTTTTCGAAAGTCTTCTCCTCTTTCCAGCGAGCCAAAACATCGGCTTCATATTCTTTTGCCCTTCTTCTTGAATTTGCTTGAAATTTCATTACTTATTCCCTTTCGCTCTATTATGTGATTTGCATAGCATTTCGCAATTCTCCATTGAGGTTGCACCGCCCTTACTCCAAGCGCTAACGTGATCAGCGTCCATTTCATTCAGCTTCCATATTTTCGCCTTGTTAGCGTCATGACCGATTGCGCAATAAGAACAGTTTGATACACCTTTTTCTTCTGCAATTTTGGTCTGCTTTTTATAGACAGCTTGTTTAGTAGCGTCATCAAAAACCCTAACTTCAAGCAGTTTCGTGTCACCTAGATCACCTTTCTGCCCAGAATATAACCCAAAAACATATTCAAATATTCCCTTACGGCTTTTTACAAATGGGTCACCATACAACTCTCTAACTTTTGCGGAAACTTGGTCAGAGTTATAAGAAAACTTGTGATATTCTTCATATAACCTTCCCCATTCTAGACCGCGCATTTCTTTCTCGACTTGATTAAAGGTATTTGATACCCAGTTTATCACCGTATCAAAATAAGTTTGCACCTCTGCAATAGAATTATTAATTCTATGCTGTGACATGTACTCCGAAATCGTCATTCCTTTTGCCGTTGCAATCCACCCTAGTGCTACATGCCAAAAATCTTGCCGTTTAGCATCGCCATTAATATATACACTCCACTTGATAATATTTGAGTCACCAGAGTTTGAAAAAGTTTCCTTACCTAGCGTCACAAAAGGTCCAGAATAAACAGCATTCAGCAGCTCCTGCTCATTAAGTGGTACACCAACAATATTAATCGTCTTAAACCACTCTTTAATTTCACTCTCCGTGCCTTCACATTCATACACTAAAAGCTCTGTCTCTAGTATCTTCTGACACAAATCCTGTGGTAAAGAAGAATCAAAATCCACAGGGTTACCATTGTGTATAATCGGGAAGCGACCCTCGATAAACCGACCAATCGATGTAATTCGCTGCTGTCCATCCAAAACTTCCAGCTTGCCATCCTCTAATTTGTTAAAATAAATTAAACCAATCGGGTAGCCTTTCAATATAGACTCAATTACGGCCACATCTTTTTTGCCGTCAGCATAAATGTAATTACGCTGATACTCTGGCTGAATCGTCAGTTTACCACTCAAGCCAAATAGACCCTTCCCCTCAAACTCATTATAGGTAAAACCTTTGGTAATCTCGGCGATGGTATATTTTTTTAGATTAGCAATCATTTTTCTGCTCCTTTCCTGCGTATTGTGACTCTTGCGTATGTAATTTTCCCATTAATTTTACCTTCCGCATTTTTTATTAGTCCCGGTATAGAGGTGGCGTATGAGTATTCTTGCGTATTTCTTTTGTCCATTAACATAGGCTCTCTCCCCATTTGCTGCTGGATGTCTGAGTCCTTTGAATAAGTATTCTGAAGTATGGCTGAATGACAACTCTCTCTCTCTCTCTCTCTCTCTCTCTCTCTCTCTCTCTCTC
>USNP01000005.1 GCA_900556165.1 uncultured bacterium | reverse complement strand
TAAGCTTAATTTTAAAAATTTTGGCAATGTTAACTTTTTAACTATTCTGTGTAAAAAATATAATAAATAAGGAGGTTTTCGAAATGCCTGAACCTTTAGTACCTAAATTGACACCAGAAGAAGACATGTGGGAAGCTGGACAAGCTTTAAAAGTATTAGCTCTTGGTGATTTAAGATATATAAATAGAGATGAATGGCTTAAGGCAATCAAATATGAGCCATATCCATGCCCTAAGAATACAAATACTGAAGAGTAGAGTAGCCCTCAAGACCCACTTTGTGGGTCTTTTTCATGCTTTTTATATATAATA
Organism: uncultured bacterium; assembly: GCA_900556165.1. GTDB lineage: Bacteria > Patescibacteriota > Saccharimonadia > Saccharimonadales > Saccharimonadaceae > Nanogingivalis. The sequence goes on along the minus strand of USNP01000005.1, from coordinate 14,977 downwards.
GTTAAATATAAAAGATGGCTCATTTGAACCATCTTTTAGCTTACTTATAAAATATGTGAACTCATATCATTTCAGAGTGCTGAATATCAGCAGGTCTTCAATGAGTTTTTTATTTGGCGGAGGATGGGAGATTCGAACTCCCGCTCCAGGTCTCCCCAGACTAACGATTTAGCAAACCGTCCCCTTCAGCCACTTGGGTAATCCTCCAATATTTCTATTTTACCAAATTTTTTTGAAAAACACAAGAGCATTGACAAAAAAGCATTTTCTTGATATAATATAGCCATTATGAAGAATTTAAAACAAATTTCGAAAATCTCAATTAGCGGATTTATCGCTTCAACTTTTCCATCAGCATTTTTAGCACTTAATGCTTTTGCAACAGGAAATATATTCAGTGGTGGTGTTCAAGGTGGGGCAGACAAAGGTCGTGGAGAAGGTGTTCCAACTCAACTTTTTGGGGATAACAACTCAGGAGTTCTCACTCAAATAATCAATATGATGCTTTTTGCCGTTGGAATCCTTAGTGTTATAATGTTAATTTATGGCGGTTTGCGTTATGTGCTTTCGAACGGAGATTCGAAAAAAGTTGATGCCGCAAAAAACACAATTCTTTACGCAATCGTTGGTTTAATTATCGCAATGCTTTCGTATGCAATTATCAATTTTATTATTAGCCTCTTTATGGGAAGCGCTGGTACAGGATTTGGTGGTGGCTCAAACGGAGCGAATGGAATTCCGCCAACAAATGTTTAATCTTTAAACCTAAAAGTCGCTCAACTGGGCGACTTTTATTTTTTAATTATTTTTATGAATATTGACGTAGGCTAACAATTGGATCTTTTCGCGCTGCTCGGAAAGCAGGATAGAGTCCAAAAATTACACCAACAATCACCGAAACTCCACAAACCAAAACGGCAATTTGCCAAGAAATAATCGGACTAAATGGTAAAAACATACTCACGCCAAATGAAAATGCATAACCAATAAGATATCCAAAAAATCCACCACTGAGCGAAATAATCATTGATTCGGTCAAGAATTGGAATAAAATATGCCGATTATTTGCGCCAAGTGCTTTTCGAATTCCAATTTCGCGCGTTCGCTCACTAACATTCACCAGCATAATATTCATAATTCCAATTCCACCAACAACCAGCGAAACACTCGCCACAATCGCCAAGATCAACGTTGAAAGTTCGATAAATTTATCTGATGGATGTGAAATATTTTTGCCAGTCAAAACTTCAAAATCCTGCTCACCATTGTGATTTTTAGATATTCCGTTTTCAATTTCTTTTTGAACTTGGCTCAATTTATTAACACTCTTAACACGAATATTAACTTGCTGAATTTGGAGATTTTCGCCAATAATTCGTTTAGCCGTCACGTAGGGAATTATCGCAGTATTATTAAAATCGACATTACTAAAATTAATTGGTGAACTTTGATGTGCTAAAACACCAATTACGATAAATTTTTCACCCTTCATTGATATTTCTTTACCAAGCGCCTGAGTCGTACCAAATAAATCAATAGCCATTTGATCGCCAATTACGACAGTATTTGCGTTAGCACTTTCCGCGATAAATTGTCCCTCGCGAACCTTTAAACTCGTAGTTTGGTCAAGATTTGGGCTTGTTGCCAACAAATTCGCGTATTTTTCTTCACCGTCACCTTTAAGTTTAGCTGAAAAATTAGCAAGTGGAGCAACAGCTGAAACATCTTTAGCTTTCGAAACCAACCCAAGATCTTCATCTTTAATCGAACTCTGTGTAAAAGCTCGCGAAGTAGCCAAGCTTGTAATTACATTCTTATTATTTGCCGTCAATTCCTTTGGTCGAATAACCGCTAGCGCACCACCTTCGGACATAATTTGATTCGAGATCATCGAACTCACACCACCAGAAAGCGAAAAAATTATCACCACGCTTGAAATTCCAATCATCACGCCAAGCATCGTCAAAAAAGTTTGCAAACGGTTCGCGCGAAGCGATTCGAGAGCATTTTCAATATTAGTTTTCAAAACTCGCGGACTCATTTAAACCCCCAATTCTTCTCTTAATTCATCGATTTTTTCCTCAACCTGTTCAAGCTTATCCAAAGTATTTGGCTCGCCAGATTTTTCCGAAGCGGTTTTTGAAATTTTCTTTTTCGTATCCGTATCGATTTTGCCGTCAAACATTGTAATAATTCGCGTTGCGTAAGCCATTAATTCAGGATTATGAGTCACCATAATTATCGTATTTCCTTTTTTATGAACTTCCGCCAATTCTTCCATAATAATGTGCGAACTTTTTGAATCAAGATTTCCAGTTGGTTCATCTGCAAGAATAATTGAAGGCTTATTCACAAGTGCGCGTGCAATCGCAACTCGCTGAGTTTGGCCACCCGAAAGCTGCCACGGCATATAAAACTCGCGCTCACCAAGATGAAATTGCCTCAAAACTTCTGAAGCTTTTTCGAGGCGCTTAACCTTTCCGACACCTTTATAAACCAGAGGTAAAGCTACATTTTCAATTACAGTTAAGCGGGGAATTAAATTGAAATTCTGAAAAATAAACCCGATTTTTTCACTTCGAATTTGCGCCTGCTTGCGTCGCGACATCCTTGCAACATTTCGCCCATCAAGAATATAATCACCCTCAGTTGCTCGATCAAGAAGCCCAATAGTGTTCAATAATGTGGTTTTTCCGCATCCAGAAGGCCCCATAATAATGATAAATTCGCCCTGTTTAATACTCAAATCTACACCATTCAAAGCATAATTCTCGGCGTCACCAACACCAAAACGCTTTTTCAAATTTCGAAGTTTAACAATCTCTTTTTCATTTTTAGCCATAGTAATTCTATTATATATTTTTTTACGGTTTTTCGCAAATATTTTCAGCACAAATTTTTGAACTTTTTCAGAATTTCCACAGCTTTTTACACAAAGCACAAACTCATTCGTGGTGATATTTTCCGCCTGAAGAAATTTCTTGTGCACGATAAATTTGCTCAACCAAGATTAATCGTACAATTTGATGAGGAAAAACTAATTTCGAAAGACTCCAAACAAAATTCGCACGCTTTCGAAGCTCTTCTGTAACCCCGAAAGCACCACCAATCACAATCACAAAATTTTGAGAATTCACAAAACCATTCATCAGTATTTTTGAAAGTTCTGGACTAGAAATATTTTTTCCGCGTTCATCCAACAAAATTACAAAATCGCGCGGTTGAACTTTCGCCAAAATTCGTGCCGTTTCTTCTTCTCGCGCTTTTTCCTCAGCAAAATTTGAATGCGCCAAAATTTCCCACTTTAAATCAAACGGCTTTTTCAAACGCTTTTCGAAAAGATCAATTCCACTTGAAACCCATTTTTCATGCTTTTTGCCAATTGCAATAATTCTCATACTTAAATTTTAACATAACTCTTGACTTTTTTCAATTTTAGTGATATAATTAAGTTACTTGCGTTGGCAAGTGAACATTTCAGAAGTGAGAAATTGGCTATTTATCGATTTTTTAGTTTCGAAAATTGAGTTTAAAAATTGAGCTCAGCTTTCGAAACTAAAAGTTTCGATTTATTCTATAGCCAAGCGGGCTTTAAACGCGGAGAAACTATAATGGTTAAAGTTTTCAAAAAGTTCGAAGATCAAGAAAACGGATCAGTTTTGCTAATGCTTAGTTCATGCGAGCATAAAGAGACAAAACCTGTAGAAGGACTCGACTTTAAAAATGCATCAGAAGATGACCGTAAGGCATTTCTCGATCGTGAAAAACGCCACATTGATAACTATTTAGTTAAAGGTAAAACTGGCCCTTACTCAATCAACTGCGCTTCCAAGCATGACAAATACTTCGAAGCTCACGTTAGAGACACAATTGATTTCTGCGAAAGACACAACATCATAATTCTCTAATAGCTTATTTTCACTTCAAAACCCCACAAATTGTGGGGTTATTTTTTATTTTTCGAAAGCAATTTTTTGCGCAATTTTCATTAATTCTTCAGGAGTAGTTTCGGCGGGGTAACCATGATGAAGTTGTAAAACATTCTTATCGTAAAGTGGAACAAGGTGAATATGCGCATGTGGCACACCAAAACCTTCAACCACAACGCCCACACGAATCGGCTTCATTTCAGTCTGAATTTTCTTAGCAATTTTCTTAGCAATTTGCCACAGATAATCATAGTCATCTTTCTCTAAATCCCATAACAAATCAATTTGCTTTTTCGGAAAAACCAAAACATGACCGTTCGAAAGCGGTTCGATATCGAGCATTGCGAAAACTTTTTCGTCTTCATAAATCTTATAACAGGGAATTTCACCCTCAATAATTCGCGTAAAAATTGATTTTTCGTTCATTAAATTTTGTTCCAATCCGTCCCTTTTTCATAAAATCGTAAAGTTTCTTCGCTCGAATTTTGCCAAAAATCCAAAGCTGGTTGAAGAATCTCCCACGCACGCAAAATTTCATCACTTTCTGCAAAGAAGACTTTTTCGTTACGAATTGCTTCGGCCAACACTTTTTCATAGGCCTCGGCGGTTGTGGCGTTTTCATCATACGAAAAGCTTAGATTTCGAATTTCGGTGCGACGATTCAAACCTGGAATTTTTGTCGCAAGTTCGATTTTTACACTTGCCGAATCATCGAGTGAAATCTGAACCAAATTTGCTTGATTTTCCTCAGTTTTACGCAAATGAATGCGAATTTCGCTGCGTTTTTCACTCAAGTTTTTACCCGAAATTAATTCGAAAGGCACATTTTTCCAATTTTTATCTTTCGAAAATAACCGAATTTTTGCAAAAGTTTCAACGCAAGATTTTGGATTTTCAACTTCTTCACGATAAGTTTGATATTGTCCACGAATTGCGTTTTCCTCAGGATTTTGAAGAACTTCAATCTGTTCTAAAGCCTTAAAACGCGCACCCGGTAAATCACTCCAACTTTTCGGAAAATCCGCTAAAAACAGCGCCAGAATCTGAATTAAATGACTCTGAATAAAATCACGCAAAGCGCCACTTTGTTCATAAAAAGTTCCGCGACCCTCGATTCCAATTTGTTCGCTGGCTACAATTTGAACTTTTGAAATTGATTTTCCATTCCAAATTTGCGAAAATAACGCATTTTTGTGTCGTAAAATTAGCAAATTCTGTGCCATCTCTTTTGCAAGATAATGATCGATTCGAAAAATTTGCTTTTCGCTAAAAAATTCTGCCGTTCGTGAAACAAATTCGTGTGCAGATTTTAAATCAATCCCAAAAGGTTTTTCGAATAGAATTTTAACATTTTCGCCGTTCAAACCAGCTTTTCCAGCAAGCGTTGAAATTTGTGCAGCACTGGCTGGCGGAACCGAAAGATACAGTAAAATTTGCGATTCACCATCTTTTTCAAGATATTTTTTAAGTTTTTCATAATCCGCTTCTTCAGCCAAATTCATTTCAAAAAAGCTCAAAATTTGCGAAAGTTTCGAATTTTCTGCACGCGAAAATCCGAGCGAGCTTTCAAGAATTTCGAAAGGCTGGATTTCTCTTCGTGAAACTCCAATGACTTCAATTTCTTCTGGTAAAATTTCGTTTTTTTCAAGTAGGGAATCAAGTGCTGGTATTAGTTTTCGACGTCCTAAATCACCAGTTAGCCCAAAAATTACAAGCTTTGTTTTCATTTACTCCTCGTTTTATTAGTCTATTTTAATTATACCATATTACAATTAACGGTCAAAATAAAAGCCCCAAAAATTTGGTGGCTTAGAAATAACTCAAAATTAAAATCTTTCAGAAATGATATGTTGCTCAATATCAACCATTCGATTATATTCTTTTGTACACTGATCTGAAGGTGTTTTGTGACATTCGTAATTTATTTGATCAGTGTTAAGGTCTTGCACTAAATAATGTGATAGAGCATCTTTTTGAATGTAAAATTGAACTCCCAAAAAAATTGCAAAAATACTCACGATAAAATTAAAAATAACTAATTAAATAATGATTATATCTTTTAAATTTCGTGGCTTTGTGGATTTTTTCATATATGATACCTCATTTAGATTAAATTTCAATTAAATTTTACCATAAACATTTTAAAAAACAATGTAGTCCTAAAATAATTTAGCTCCGTTCAGCATTCCTCCAGCAGAAAATATACCAGAAATCAAATACATTATAAAAATACCAATTTGAAGTGTTAGTAGAATTTCTGCCCAGATTTTTGCCTTTGATTTTCGCCCAGTTTCAATTTCGAATTTATTTGCAGCCTTAAGCGAATAACTAACAGCTATAACTGAAAGCAGACTAAAACCATAGTTAATAATTGGAGCTGACGAAGAGATTGGAAGTAAACTCAAAAATCCCAATATTGCAGCAATTTGAATTGGCGTAAAATCTTCGCTTTTGCCTTTTCGAATTATTTTATATTCCTCAAGAATAAAAGCGTTATTTTCTGACTCCTGCGGGTTTTGATTTTTATCTGGTTTTTCTTCAGGTGTTGGATAGATTTCTTCAGGATTATATTTTTTTGACTCCATGAGTAAATTATATCACGATTTAATTGAAAAAAATTCAAAAATAAAGTAAAATAATTTTATGGAGAGATGGCCGAGTGGTTTAAGGCGCACGCCTGGAACGCGTGTTGAGTGCAAGCTCTCGCAGGTTCGAATCCTGTTCTCTCCGCCAAAAATCTATTTTTTGAAAAAATCCTTGACTTTTCGAAAAATATCAGTTAAAATAGTAATGTAATTTTGAACGAGTGGTGGAATTGGTAGACACGCTAGTCTTAGGAACTAGTGCCAATTGGCGTGAAGGTTCAAGTCCTTTCTCGTGTACCAGAAATTATTTTTTAAAAAACAGTCTTCGAAAGAAGCTGTTTTTTATTTTACTAAAACTGTTTTAACTCCTAATTGTGCAATTTTATTTAAGAAATTTTCATCATCGTCATAAACTATAATATCGACGCTAGAAATTTTGATTTTAGCCATAATCCCAAAAATCATTTTGCGTAAAACCTTAACACTGGAATTCTTTTTATCAAAAGAAATCAGCTCATCGAAAGGAATTTTCAGCATACAACACTCTGCCAACGCTCGCCGCTCATTTGAGCTCGTCCATAAATATATAAAATCCGAATTTTCCTTAATTTCATTCAGTAGTTTTTGATTAATTTTAATCTGTTCAAGATGACCCAAAAAATAATTCAATTTCTTATCCTGAAGCTTTTCGAAAGTTGAGTTATTAATATTTTTAGCATATTTCTTGATTAAACTCGCAGTAATTCTGGGCGCATTTAAAACAACATCGGGAAGCTGAATTTTTAAAATTTTAGCAGCATAAATATATGCCTTATTATTTAATTTATCAGTAAAAAGTAGTGTATTATCGATATCGCAAATAATTAATTTTGTCATAATTTTATCCAAAAATCGGGAGATGTCCGGGCAATTCGCCATCAAACATCTCATCAATCGAAGTATTGGTTAATATTTTTGCGGGATTATTTTTATCTTTCAATAAATCGCGGTTCAGATCAAACATTTCATTTTTAGAATCTATTTTGTCATTATAAAGCACATATCGCTTACGATCATTTTCGCCAGCAATTTTCATCGCATGACGAGATCCGCTATCGCGTTTTATTCCATCTTTGAGATATTGCGGCCCATTTTTATCGGGGTGGCGATAGCTAGCAGCTAAAACTATCGAACTACTAAAATACGCTTGTAAACGATCTCTTTCGATATAGCGAGCAGAACTTTCGAAACGGTCAATTGGCTCGTTGTAGTATTCTGTTATCAGCAAACCGCCTTTTGAAACAATTTCATTCGCAAGTTCATTATTTTCTTTTGGCAAAATATTATCCAATCTTGAAGGTAAAACCGCAATAGTTTTTCCGCCGCTTGCAAGACATTCTTTATGTGCCACAGAATCGCAACCAAGTGCTAAACCACTCACGATATTTCCACCGCGTTTAACAATTTCTTGAACGATTTTTTTTTCGCGTTTAATGATTTCATCGGTCGGATTTAAAACACCAATCACCGCGATATTTTTCAAAAAATTCTCTTTATTCAAAAGTGAAATATCACCACGGTAGAGCAAAAAATGTGGCGCATATTTTCTGTTTGGAACTCGAGTTTTAAATTCATCACGTTTGGTTGTATAGCCAACCTCAATTCGGTCGTCACTTTTCCCAATCAAAAAAGGATAATCGCTATCTACGGGCGAAATTAAGCCATATTTATCATCTAAATTTGCGAAATTATTTTCCCAAAACTCAACTGTTTTTTTGGTGAATTTCGCAAATTTTTCTAGCGTATTTTTGGAATATATCATTTTCAACCTCCAATTCTGTTTTACAAATAGTATATAATATAACCGAATTTGCGCCATTATCGAGCAAAAATTGGCAACAATCCTCGTCTATATTAACAGTTTTAGTATAAATATCATCTACTAAAATTATATTTCTTCCGCGAACTGACCCACATAAGCGACAGGTCTTTTTTGTTATTCCTGGATACGGCAGATCTCCATCGCCGCCCATATCGCCTTTTTTAGTCCTAATTAAGTGTGTAGTTTTTGTATCGCTAATTCGTTTAATATAGCGTGAACCGTCTACCACCCCAATATTTTTTACAGCTTCAGAAATAGCTTTTTGAAATAATAATTGTTGATCAGAAAAGCTCGCCTTAGATCTAGGAACACATACTACAACGGGGTCAGCAATATTCTTTTTATTAATAATTGCTTTTATATCGGTAGTGGAAATTGTACGGATGCTATCTTTAGCAGAAAGCATTATATTGTCAATTTCTTTATCAAAAGTATTTTTTAAAGTGCGAATATCATCCGAGACCATACCCGAAAAATTGTTTGCATTATCTGAATTAAGTTTGATATATTCATGGCTATAAAAAGCCTCGATTTCTTTGTGTAAAAAACTATTCGGATCTAAAGTGTAACACTTCAACATATCCATATTATACCATATTTTTGAAATCCGCCTCATATTTGAACTTCATACCAAATCGTGATACAATTTAACTATGAGCATTAAGAATAATTTAACGAAAACTGCTCGCAAAGTTTTGCCAAAATCGGCGCTTGTTGGGCTGGAAAAATCTTATCGAAAAAGCCGTGCAAAAATAATCTCGGCACGTTTTGGAAATCCTGCGCGCGACCTTCGCGTGATCGCTGTAACTGGCACAAACGGAAAAACAACCACTGTTAATTTTCTTAATGAAATCTTGAAAGAAGCAGGTTATCGAACTGCGATGTTTTCGACAGCAAATATCGAAATCGCAGGTAAACAAACCGTGAACGATACAAATTCCACCACAGCGACGGTTGCTCGCCTTCAAAAATTCTTCCGCGATGCAAAAAAAGCCGATGTTGAGTTCGCACTAATCGAAGCCACTTCACACGCGCTTGACCAATATAAATTCGAAGGCGTACCGATCGAGATGGCAATTATGACAAACCTCACGCAAGATCATCTTGATTATCACAAAACAATGGAAAATTACGCTGCGGCAAAAGCCAAACTTTTCGAAATGAATCCAAATCTCGTGGTTCTAAATGTCGATGATGAGTGGTTTGATTATTTCAATAATTTTGCCACCGAAAGCCAAAAAATCACTTATGGCGAAGGAGAATCGGCTGATGTTAAAATCGAAAAATTCAAGCTCTATAAAAAGGGGAGCGAGGCTGACCTTCGAATCGATAACAACGTTGAACTTGAAATCGCTACAAATCTGCCAGGAGAATTTAACATTTATAATATGACTGCGGCGGCGGCGGGTGCATATCTTTTAGGGATTTCGCTCAAAGATATTCAAGAGGGAATCGCTAATCTTGAAGGTGTTTCGGGTCGTTTCGAATATGCAACTCCAGGATTGCCATTTGACACGATTGTTGATTATGCTCACACACCAGATGCGCTTGAAAAACTCCTCAAATCCGCAAAAGAAATTTCGAAAAATCGCACAATTTTGGTTTTTGGTGCTTGTGGCGACCGAGATCGCGAAAAACGCCCAATTATGGGGAAAATTGCACAAGATTTGGCCGACCGAATTATTATTACTGATGAAGAAAATTACACTGAAGATGCCACACAAATTCGCGAAGAAATCATCTCCGGAATCTCGAAAAAGAATGACAAACTCCCAGCAAATATTCAAGAAATTCCAGATCGAAAAGAGGCAATTCGAAAAGCTTTACAGATTGCAGGCAAAGGTGATATTGTGTTAATTACAGGTTTAGGGCATGAAGTTTACCGCGTAATTGATGGTGAAAAAACACCTTGGAACGACACTCAAATTGTGCGCGAAATCGCTCAGGAAATCTTTAGAAAATAACCCAAAAATCGCTCAAATCGAGTGATTTTAATTTTCGAAAATAAAAACCACTCTTTTGAGTGGTTTAACTTAAAGGGTTTGGTTAATTTGTCTATAAAAAATTGAGTTTAATTGAATATCTGAAGCTGTAATTTCACGAATATACCAATTTGCAATTTGCCCCTCTTGAAGCGCCTTTTTAGCTTCTTCAAGATTATCATTATTTAACTCAAAGAAAAAATTCTTCTTTCGAAAAACTCCAGTAGGCTCATTGACAACAATTTCAAGAGTTAATTCCTCAAAATTAAATTTATCTGCAAGAAGTCTAGATTTTTCTGGCTCAGTAACTCTTTTAGTGTAAAGAGTAGCAGCCATCCAAAAAAACAAATCAGTTTTACCAAACCTGTTTAAAAGTGCTTTCGATTTCATTATATTCACCCCTTTTCGAAAAGTATTTTAATTTTAGCATAATATTGATTTTTTTGCAATTATAATATAAAATAAAAATAAACATAATTACTATAAAGTAAACGGGAGAATAAATGAAAGTAAAAAATACTAAGGTTTTAATGCCTGCAATTAGTGTGGCTGTTTTAGCTCTTGGTGGTGGATATTATGGATTGCAATTGGTAAATAATCAAAATAATCTTCCAAAAGCTTTAGCATACACCTCGACAATTAACCCTGTAGACCCAAGTACTGCGCCAGATAATTACGAAATTAAATTTACAGATAACAATTTTAAACGAGCGTTAAATTCAAATTTAATTAAAATTGATAATTCCAGAAATATCGACAGTCCAATTACGGTTGGCGATGCTAAAAAATTAACCGAATTTAATCCAGATGGTCCTTATCGTAATTTCGAAAACTTTGAGGGAATTCAGTATTTTACAAACCTTGAAACAATTCATGTTCATGGAATAAGAGAGTTAAAGGATATTTCTGCAGCATCTACACTAACTAAAATTAAAAAAGCCTATTTGAGTTCATCGAGTATTTCAGATATGTCAGCTACAAAAAACTGGAAACAGGTTGGGCTAATTTGGATTCATGATAATCATGTTACAGATTTCTCATTTCTCAAGGATCTTCCACATGCTGGAGTTTGGGGAATTAGATCAAATGTAAAAATTAAGGCTCAAAAAGGTCAGAGAATTTTAAAAAATCCTTTCATTAATTTTGATGGTACAATTATGCCGATTAAAGAGAATGAAAACTTCATTAATGTTGATGTAGATGGGAATCCAAAACAAGATGGAGGATATGTTAAAATTATAAAACCGATCTTAAAAGGTAATTATGGTTTTGATATCCCAGAAAATAAAGACACTCTACCAAGTGGAAATAAATTTTACCAAAATTATAGTGTAAGTTATGCTTCAGTTGAAGGTATTGATGTAAACTCAGAAGAAAAACCTAATATACATTTCAATTTTAATGGTACAAGCATTTCATTAAAAGAAGATGCACCTTTGGTTTGGGAAAAACCAAGACAGGATAATTCAATATTTAACGAAAATACTATAACTTCATTAAAAAGAGACTACAGCCCTCAAGCTGGTGGTAATTTCTTTACGGCAACTAGCCAAACTTCAAACATAACATCTATCACATCTGATGCGGAAGAAGTTTTCAATAATAAAGAAAATCAAATTAATGGTGATTATTTAATTACTGTTACAGCGACAAATGATTTCGGAAATACAACAACCGCTAAGTTTAGGTTATTAGCACCTTTTGTTAACCGCGAACCAGTGAAGAAAGCTCTTGAGAATTTTGAAAGTCAACCAGACTATATCAAAAAAGCTATCCCAACTGAATTGGTGAATGAAGCGAATCGCATTAAAACTCAATCTTTTGATATAACTAATACTCAAGTTACAAATGCGGCTAACTCCCTAAATAACAAAATTACCGAAATTGTTCTTCAAGAGAATGAATATAAAGCTGATGTAGCTAATGCAATTCCTGAAATGAACAAGAATTTTGATAATTTAGAAGACTTTAAAGATATTTTTACCGAAAATAGTAAAATTTTAGAGCAATCGGTTAAAGAGGCAAATCTTAAAGAACTTAATAAACTAGCTGAGCGTTATGCTAAAAATGCTCAAAAATTTGAAGATATTGTAGATAAAATTATAAATCTTCAAAATATTGATAAATACTCAAAAGAAACGCTAAAGAAACTTCAAGAAGTTATGCAAGCAGCAGAGCATGTAAATGTTTCAACTCAATTAAAAACTGCTGAAGCATTAGCAAAATCAACAGAAAATCTTGCTTCTGAAGCTGAAATTATTGATTTAACTAATGCTCTCGAAAATGCATTGAATGAATTACGAGCTAATAAAACAGCCTTGAATTCACAAATCAAGAACTTTGAAAATGCACCAAAATGGCTAAAAGATGAAGTTAAAGCTGAATCTCAAAAAGCTATTGAAGTTCAAAAAGCTGACAACCCAACTATTAAAGAAGTTCAAAAAGCTACTGAAGATTTAAAAAATGCAATCGAAAAGGCTAAAAAAGCTGAGGAAAATCGTCAAAAAGAAGCAAGCCTAAAAATTGACGAAGCTCAAAATATTCTTGCGGAAAATAAATCTAAACCAGATGAATTACCAGTTATTGATATTGAGAAAATTGAAGAGTTAATTTCGAAAGTGAAAGATGAAGCTAAGAATAAAGAATTAACCAAAAAACTTCAAGATATTAAAGACAAAATAAAAGCAAAAGAAGCAAAGATCGAATTAGATAAGCTTGAAGCTGCTCGCAAAAAACGTGATGCTGAAATTGCAAAGCAACGTTTAAATTCACCAGAAACCGGATTTTTGCGAGAACAAAATCAAGAAAATAAAGCAACTGTGCCAGTTTTGATTGGTTTAGTATCATTTATCGTTTCTCCAGTCGTAGTACTATTTGCTAAAAGACGCAACCGCAAAATGCGCAAATTTTAAGAAAATCAGTAAAAGCTAATTTTCAAAATAAAATAAGCCTTCCAGAGAGGCTTATTTTATTTTAAAGAGATTGTGAAAGTTTAGCAATTTTATAGAGGTTTTAAAAAACTGCGAAAGTTGGAGAATCGCAGTTTTTTTGCCAGAATTATTTTGATTTGAAGTAATCGATTTCTTTGATCACATCGAGAAGAGCATTTGCACGCTTGGTTTCATCTTCGATGTTTCGCGCAGCATTATATGCTGGCTCAATCAAAGTGTTGTCGTCGCTCGAACGAAGGAACAAAAGATAAATATCGAACTTTTCTTCATTCGAAACGGTTAGTTTTTCAACTAATGGTCGCAAATCTTGAAGCGCGCGACCTTTGATTGCATCTAGATCCAAACCGCCAAAACTTGGCATTGCTGGTGCTGGCTGTTCAACTTTAACCGGCTGAACTTCTTCTGGAGTCTCTGGCTCCTCTGGAGCTTCTGGGATTTCTGGCGCTTCAAATTGAAGTCCGTCATCGGCCGCATCACCATTTACACCAGAAAGAATCTTAGCGAGCTCTGGGTCGTCGCTAACTGGCATTTTGCTAATTTGATTCGTATCAATATCCATAACCCACCTTATTCGTTAATTAACTTTACTTTTTATTAACAATATTGTATCATAGAATTAAAGCATAATCAAGATTATTTTTTCGAAAGGGTGGAAATGTTAGATAATTTTAATTTATTGGTTCAGCGCGATCCACAAAATGCGCTTTTGGTTGCCAGCGAACAGTGGAAGCAGGCACTTTTTCAAGCTGAAGTTCTTTCGCCAGAGCACGACGGACGCGAGATTAAAAATATCGTTATTACCGGAATGGGAGGATCGGCGCTGGCTGGATTAATCGTAAAAAAATGGCTCGAAAATGAGATTTCTTTGCCGATTGAGATTGTTCGAAATTACAATTTGCCAAAAAGTGTTTTGAAAAATACTTTAGTAATCGCGAGTTCGTATTCGGGCAACACCGAGGAATCAATTTCAGCACTAAATCAAGCGATTGAGATCGGCGCGCAAATTGCAACAGTTTCTTCGCACGGAAAAATGGAAGAAATTGCCCGCAAAAATCAAATAGCACACGTTAAATTACCAGCCGGTCTTCAACCTCGAATGGCAGTGATTTATAATTTTCGCGCTTTAACGAAAATTTTGGTGAATTTTGGAATTATTTCAAATGAAAAGCACGAAGAAATTGAACATTACGCCGATTTTTTGCGAAAAGAGAGTGAATCTTGGGTTGCAAGCGTTTCTAACGACCGAAATTATGCCAAACAGCTTGCATTATATTCAGCGGGACGAAGTGCAGTATTTTTGAGTTCGAGTGAATTTTCACCACTGGCCTATAAATGGAAAATTTCTTGGAATGAAAACGCTAAAAACGTCAGCTTTTTAAACGAATATCCAGAATTCAATCATAACGAATTCATCGGTTGGAGTTCGCATCCAATTGAAAAACTTTTTGCAATTTTCAATTTGCGAAGTAATTTAGATCATCCGCGCGTTCAAAAGCGTTTCGAAATATCAGATAGACTTTTGAGCGGAAAACGCCCAGCAGCACGAAACATTGAGCTAAAAGGTTCAACTTATCTCGAGCAAGTACTTTGGGGCTCAATTTTGGCGGATTTCGTAAGTATTTATCTTGCGATTTTGAATAATACCAATCCAACACCAGTGGAGTTAATT
>USNP01000004.1 GCA_900556165.1 uncultured bacterium | reverse complement strand
TAACCTTTTTTCTGAACTCTTTTTTGAATCTTTAACAAAAAAAGCTATAATCTTATATTTAAATTTCGCAAAAAAATCAACCATTTAAACCTCCTGTTGTATTTTTAACAACAAAATCATGAACTTGAACGCCATATTTTTCGGAAATCTCTTTCAATTTTTTTGTATTATAGTTAGCTTCTTGTCGTGCACGACGAGTTTTTTCAAGCTTCAGATAAAATTCTCTCGGATTTTTAGAGCAATCTTGCTCAACTAAATCAGAAAGCTCCCTTTCATAAGCCTGAAAATTCTCTTTAAAATATTTGAAATTCTCTTCGAATTCCGATGCCATAAAAATTAAATCCGCACCATTTTTCTTGTTTAGTGCAATTCGAGCATTAAAATTCGACATCAATCCGTTCGAAATCTTCTCATAACTTTTTCCCAAATTCACACGTTTTAAGGCATCTTCGGAGCGCAATTTCTTTAATTCACTTTTTAAATTGATACATCTTTTGCTTATTTTCGAAAGTTGAATATCGGTTGGTTTTTCTTTTGCAGATTCTTCAGCAAAAACTGCCTTCGAAAATTGCATTACAATTAACAAACCGCACAATGCGAAAACCATTAAAAATCTAGATTTTTTTCGAAAATCAACCAATTTAGTCCTCATCTTCAGCGATTTCAATTTTTAATTCTTTCAACTGATTTTCATCAACCATGCTTGGAGAACTCATCATTACATCAACACCCGAACCATTCTTAGGAAATGCTACAACTTCACGGATATTTTCTTCATCCATCAAAATCATAAAAATTCGATCCAAACCAAATGCACAACCCGCATGTGGTGGAGCACCAAATTTAAAGGCATTTAGCATTGCACCAAACTTAGCCTCAACATATTTTTTGTCATACCCAAGAAGGCCGAAAGCCTCATACATTACTTCTGGATTATAATTTCGAACAGCACCTGAGCAAATTTCATAGCCATTCATTACCATGTCATACTGGTCGGCTTTAATTGCCAATTTTTCAGCATCAGTTTCAGCATTTCGAAGAACCTCAACACCACCTTTTGGCATTGAAAATGGATTATGACCAAAATCAACTTTCTGATTTTTCTCATCAAATTCATAAAATGGAAAATCAACAACCCAAGCTAAAGCGACTTCATCATTGTTTTTTAGGTTGAAGAAAGTGGCAAATTCATTTCGAAGGCGACCCAAAACTTTATTTACAACTTCGCGTTTATCCGCGCCAAAGAAAATTGCATCACCATCTTCTGCACCAGTTTCTTCTTTAATTTTCGAAAGTTCATTTTCACTCAAGAATTTAACAATTGGGCTTTTTGCTTCACCTTCAATAAATGTAATATAAGCCAAACCGCCAGCACCCTCACTCTTGGCAATTTCAGTGAAGTTATCAATTTGCTTACGACTCAAACTTGCACCATTTTTTACACAAATTGCTTTTACGCATTCGGCATTTTTAAACACGCCAAATTCAGTTTCGGCCAATGCATTATTCAAATTAATTAATTCCATTCCAAAACGCAAATCAGGCTTATCGCTACCATATTTTTCCATCGCAACTTCATAAGGAATCCGTGGAATTTCTTCGCTCAAAAGTTTCTTTCCAGCAAAATTTTTAACCAAATCTTTAATAAGAACTTCCATTTCAGTTCGAACTTCTTCACCACTTTCAACAAAAGCCTTTTCGAGGTCTAATTGATAAAAATCCCCATAAAGCCTATCCGCACGTGGATCTTCATCTCGAAAACAAGTGGCAATCTGGTAATATTTATCAATTCCGCCAACCATTAAAAGCTGTTTAAATTGTTGTGGAGCTTGCGGTAAAGCGTAGAATTTTCCAGGATGAACACGGCTTGGAATTAAGAAATCGCGTGCACCTTCTGGACTGGAATTTGCAAGAATTGGCGTCGCAACCTCAGTAAATTCATGGTTTTCCATGAATTTTCGAATTTCACGATAAAATTCTGCACGACGACGCAACATTTTTTGCATTTTTTCACGACGCAAATCCAAGAAACGATATTTCAATCGTAATTCTTCATTTGATTTTTGACCGTTATCAGAAACTGTAACAGGCAGAGGTTCACTTCGATTTAAAATCTCAAAGTCTTCAACTACTAATTCAATATCACCTGTCAAGATATGCGGATTTTTCAAGTTTTCATCTCGCTTTTTAATTACACCAGTTGCCGAGACAACAAACTCATCCCGACATTTTTCAGCCAGCTTAAAACTATCCATAAAATCTGGTGAAATCACAAGTTGAAGCAATCCAGAATGATCACGTAAATCAATAAAAATTAAACCACCGTGATCGCGCCGAGAATTAACCCAGCCTTTTACTGTAATTTTTTCACCCACCATATTTTTTGAATTTTTCGTAAGCGTTCGCATATTTCTCCTAATTTCTGAATTTAACTCTTTATATTTTATCACATTTTACTATTTTTTGCGAATGAAATCTGTTAAATTAACAATCCCAGCCAAATCACCGTCTTTTTCAAGTAAAATTGCATAATTTTCACCTTTGGAAAGAGTTTTTTCAAAAGCCTCCAACCCACTCAAATTCGATTTCAGCGAGAAAAATTCCTCCCGCATAACTTTTTGTGCTTTTTTTGAATCGCTCGAATCAATTTTCGTAATGTCATCCAAAAAAATCACACCCTTAACCCTATCTTCATTCTTATCCATAACTGGAAAAATATTTTGTTTCGTTTTAAAAAGCTCGTTAATTACAAGTGGCGTTAATAACTCATCATCGTGAATTATCGCCATTTTCTCACTAGGAATCCCAATATCCAAAATACTTTTTTCGTTAAGTTTGAAAATTTTTTCAAGCCATTTTTGCTCATTTTCATCTAAAATTCGCCGGTGTTTGCTCAAAAAATCCAAAAGTTCTTCTTTGGAATAAAAAGTACACGGCTGTTTTTTGTTTACTAATTTTGAAATCCGATTTTGTATTTTCGAACTTTGCGCAAAATAAATTCCACCAAAAACTGGAACAATTCTTCGGTTGATTACAGCTGAAAATTTAGATAAAACTCCACTCTTCAAGATTCCTTTCGAAATTAAAAAAACTGCAAAACAGATCACGGCAGATTGATAAAAATCAAAAACCTTTGAAAGTGAAATTATCGATAAAATCATACAAATACAGCCAAAATATCTCAAAAAATAATTATAAACTGGCGCGAATCTCTTTTTGTTGAGCATCTTTTCAGCTCGTTTATCGCCAACGTCAATTCTCCGCTGAATTTCGAATTCTGAAAATTCAATTTCTTTCTCTTTAAGCGAAAAAATTATAAGCATTAAAATCAAGAAAAATATACTTAAGAACAACATATTTTTATTTTATCACACTTATACATTTTGAAAAAGCTTATTTTTATGTTAAAATGGTAAGAGTTAATGAAAGGAGAGAATGACTAAAAAGAATAATAAAGCGAAAAATTTGAAAGCTTTTAAAGAGTTTCTTTCGGATAATAAATTTACAATTATCTTCTCAGCTTTGGTTGTAGTTTTTCTGGGTGGAATGATCTGGCTATCAAATATTCAAAAAATTGATTTGAGCAATATTGATGTTTCGAAAGAGATTCCAGCAAGCGAAAATTCAGGAAAAATTACTGAGCATATTTACCATAAAAGTGACGCAAAAGTAACTTTGGTTGAATATGGTGATTTTCAATGTCCTGGCTGTAAAACCGCCGATAGCCGAATTAAGGCAATCGCTGAAGAATATAAGGGTAGAGTAAATGTCATTTTTCGAAACTTCCCTCTTGTCTCAATTCATCCGAACGCTTTAGCTGGTGCAAGCGTAGCAGAAGCCGCTGGACTTCAAGGAAAATATTGGGAAATGCACGAATTGCTTTATGATAAGCAGGATGAATGGTCGGCAGCCAGCGCAAAGGAACGAATGGATTATTTCACGGAATACGCTAACGAATTAAAGCTCAATATTGACCAATTTAAAAAAGATATAGAGAGCGAAAAAATTAAAGCGAAAATTAAATTCGATCAATCTGTTGGTTCGAAGGCAAAAGTAACCGGAACGCCTTCATTCGCAATTAATGGCAAAGAAGTTACTTCTGATGTTTGGGGTAATGATTCGAAATTTAAAGCCGCACTCGACGAAGCTATTAGAAACCAAAAATAATCATAATTATAAATAAAAATCTCACCCATTTCTGAGTGAGATTTTCTTTTTGTCACTTTTTATTGTTCAATGTAGCGTTGCCATTCAGCAGGCACCACATCCACCGCAATTATTTTCTTCCTTGAAGGAGGAAAATTGATTTTGATAGGCATGTGTTCTCCTTTTATTTGCAACTCACGCGCTTCGACCTATTCTTTCTAATTAACGAATTTTATACGTTTTGGCGCGAGCCTATGAACTATAATATCAAAAAAAATAATAAATGTCAAGAAAACACGCTATTTTTATGATTTCTCCCAAAAAATCGCCTTAGCGCTTATACTTATATAATACCTTATTTTATACACAAGCGCAATAGTTTTTTAGAGTTTTTATGGCTTTTTAAAAATCGCCAGCGTTACTTCAATCTCTTTAGCAATATTGTGTTTTTTACACCATTCATCAACCGCTTTAGAAGCACCCGGCAAAGCCTGATTTCCATAATCATCAACCACAATGATTGCTCCACTTTCAAGATTATCCCAGATTAAATTTAGCGGATCTAAAATTGAATCATAATAATCACCATCCAAAAAAGCAAAACTAATTCTTTCCGGAATTTGATTTTTTGAAAGATGATTAAACCAACCTTTTGTGATTTTTGGTGTTTTTCGAATATTTGATTTTCGCAGGTTAGAAATTAGTTGCTTTTTACTAGCAAGAAGTTCTCCTTTTTTGAATGGTTCACCGAGCGAATTCACATCTTCTGCAGATTTTTCAGGTAAACCTTCGAAAGAATCGTAAAGCCAAAGTTGCTTTTCAGCCCCCCATTTTTCAAGAGTTTTTGCCAAAAAAACGCTTGTTGTTCCAACATAACAGCCAAATTCAACAATATCACCAAAAATTGCGCGAGTCTTTTCTAACTCGCGCAATATAACTTTAATCTCACGCTCATCAACTTGATCACTCAATAATTTCATGATCCAATTATACTACGAACGATTAGTTATTCCAAATTTTAGACTAAGAAGCCCATTACAACAATTACAACAATACTGATAAGTGCTAAAATTGCCATAATCGGAGCGGTTCGCTTAACCCAATTCTTATATGAAACACCAGCTAAAGCAAGACCCGCCATTAAGGATGCGATTGTTGGAGCAATCATATTTAGAAGCCCAGATGCAGTAGCAAATGCAACAACTGCAATCTCCTTACTTGATCCAGCTAGATCTGCAACAGGTGCAATAATTGGCATTGTTGCTTCAGCCAATCCTGAAGATGAAGGAATAATGAACGACATCGGAATATAGAAAATATACGCCAAAACACCAAAGATTTGCGAAGGAACTTTTCGAAGAAGTTCTTCACCCCAATGAACAATCGTATCTTGAATTCCACCAGCCTGCATCAAAACGCCAATCGCAGAAGCAACTGCAATAATTAAAGCAACACTCAATAAATCAGCCGATCCAGCAAGGAAAGTATTCGTAACTGAAATATCGTCTTTTTTGAATTCTTCGTAATAAACAATTTTTACAAACAAAGTTGAAATCAAGAACAAAGCTGAAATTTCATTGAAATACCAATCACCAAACGCCGATGAATGTTCGAAGCCAAAGATTGCACCAAGAACTGGCAAAGTTGATAGCCAGTTATGCCACTCTTTAAAGAAAGATATTCCAAGACTTTCCCAAGGCACAAGCGACATCACCATCACAAGGAATGTAAAACCAAAAATTCCCATTACAAATTTTCGTTCAAGTGTGAATTTTGGAATATTCGAAGCGTCAATTTCTTTAACGGCTGGCTTACCTTTCGAATCTTCGGTGTATTTTCCAGCTCTAACTTTTGCAGCATATTGCATCGTAAAGATAATTGAAGCAATCAATGATAGTACTAAAATTATCGCTTGTGGTAAAAGAATTTCTGATAATTTTGCACCGGCAGCATTTGCGGCGATAATTGTCGAAAATGGATTGACCGTTGAAGCTAAAACACCTGAACCAGCACCAAGTACAATCACCATTACAGCGGTCATTGCATTATAACCGGCAGCAAGCATGATTGGCACAATCAATGCATAAAACGCAACTGTTTCCTCTTGCATACCGTAAGTTGTTCCACCAATCGCAAAAAGAACCATCAAAATTGGGATTAGCCATTTTTCTTGACCATTCATCTTTTTAAGTAGTCCACCGATTGCAGAATCAAGAGCACCAGTTTTCATTACCACACCCAAGAATCCACCCAAAATCAAGATAAACATAATCACATCAAGTTTTTGAACCATTCCATAAATTGGTGATGTGAAAATATCCCAGAAGCCTTGACGACCATCACCCTTAACTTCTTTTCCATCTTTATCTGTTTGGATTTCCATTCCTTTTTTATCTTTTTGGAGCTGAGGAATATCCTTTTCTTTATCCTTAATTTCTTGGTATGAACCAGGAACAATTTCACCACCCTTTCGCTCATATTGCCCAGACGGAATCACCCAAGTTAACCCCGCCATTAAAGCAATAATAACGAAAAGAACACTAAAAGCTGAAGGTGATTTAAACACTTTTAGCTTTTTCGAAACTTTTTTGCCTACTTTTGAAGTAGCTTTTTTATCCGTATCCTTTTTATTAGTCATTTTCATCTCCTAATTTTACAGAGTCAGAGCCATTACTGCTTTAATCGTGTGCATTCGATTTTCAGCCTCATCAAACACAATTGAAGCATTCGAATTGAAAACTTCGTCAGTAACTTCCATTTCTTTCAAACCGTATTTTTCAAAAATTTCTTTTCCAATTTTCGTATTTAAATCATGGAAGGCTGGCAAACAGTGCATGAATTTAACATTCGGATTACCCGTTGCGTGAAGAAGCGCAGTATTAACTTGAAATCCTCGAAGCTGATGGATTCGTTCTTCGAATTTATCTTCTTCACCCATCGAAACCCAAACATCAGTATAAATGAAATCCGCACCATGTGCAGCGCCATAAAGATCATCTGTAATTGTAATTTTTGCGCCAGTTTCACGAGCAATTTCGCGACATTTTTCAACCAAAGTTGGATCTGGATGGAGTCCGTTTGGAGCAGCAATTCGAAAATCAACTCCCATTTTAGCTGAACCAATCATCAAGCTATTCGCCATATTATTTCGACCATCACCAACAAAAACAAGTTTCGCACCCTTCAGATAGCCAAGATGTTCCTCAATAGTCATAAAATCGGCCAAAATCTGAGTTGGGTGATACATATCAGTCAACCCATTCCAAACTGGAACTCCAGCGTATTTCGCAAGTTCTTCAACTGTTGAATGCTCAAATCCGCGGAACTCAATTCCATCAAATGAACGACCAAGAACAATCGCTGTATCTTTAATCGATTCCTTTTTACCCATTTGAATATCATCTTTACCTAAGAATTCTGGGTGGATTCCCAAATCTCGAGCCGCCACAGTAAAAGCAGTTCGAGTTCGAGTTGAAGTTTTTTCGAAAAGCAACGCAACTTGCTTTCCTTCGTGAATTTTATGCGAAATCCCAGCACGCTTTAATCTCTTATATTCATGCGAAACATCAAGCATTAAACGAATTTCTTCTGGTGTAAAATCCAAAAGCGTCAAGAAATTTCGACTTTTTAAATTTAAAGCCATTTAATTAAATCTCCTCTCTCCAAATTGGCATTGACATACATCGTGGACCTCCTCGACCGCGGCCAAGTTCGGCGCCTTGAATCTCGATCACCTCAACACCGGCTTCACGCAAGGCTTTGTTTGTGACATAATTTCGGTCATAAGTCACAACCACACCTGGTGCAATAGCCAAAGTATTCGAACCATCGTTCCATTGTTCGCGTGCGGCGGCAATCGGATCACCATCGCCACATTGAATCAAAGTTACATGATCAAGACCAAGAACTTCTTCCAAAGTTTCTTTTAAGTTTGAGCGATGTGTAATTTTTGGCTGACCTGGAATGCCGGAATCTTCCAAAACATAAATATTCAATTCGCCATCTTTATCCAAAATTTCTGGATGAACTGTAAATTTATCATGATCAATCATTGTAAAAACAGTATCAAGATGCATAAAAGCATGTGAAACTGGAATTTGAATCGCCAAAATCTTGTTAAAATCTGAGAACTCAAACAATTTCGAAGCAACTTTTTCGATCGCTTCTGGAGTTGTTCGCTGAGAGACACCAATCGCCATTACTTTTTTCGAAAGAACCAACTCATCGCCACCCTCCATATTAAACTTATTATAGCGATCAAACCAAACTGGAACTTCTCCGCCTGGAGTTTTTGCAGCAAATCGTGGATGATATCGCATAATATATTCCATAAATAAGCTCTCACGGCGGCGAGCCGGATAGCGCATTTTATTAATCGTCAAACCATTGCCAATAGCAGCAGCTGGATCACGCGTGAAATAAAGATTTGGCATTGGATCAAGCAAGAATGGATAGTCACTCTTAAAGTAATAATTCAAATGAGATTTTTCGTCTTCATCTGTTTTAATTTCATCCTTTTTAACGCCAGCCATGATTTTTCGAACTAATTCAAGTGGTTCAAATTCACCCAAATAGCGCATCAAAGCATGGGTTACATGTCGTTCACCCTGTTTTGAAGCTCGAACAAAATCCGAAATAAATCGCCATTTAATTTCATCGTTATAAAGCGATTCTGCCGCCAATTGATCAAGATATAGAACTTCAACTCCATGATTTCGCAAAGTTTCCGCAAAAGCATCATGTTCAGCCTGCGCAACTTCCAAATATGGAATGTCATCAAAAAGAAGCTGCTCCAAATAATCCGGAGTTAGCCCTTCGAGTTCTTTTCCTGGTCTGTGTAGAATTACAGTTTTGAGTTTTCCGATTTCACTATTAACCTGAATCGGTTTTTCACCCATATTCCCTCCCTTTTTTATGTTTATGCTTTAATTTTACCATAAACACTTCTTTTTATCAATCTTTTTAACTATTTGCTTTTTAACGTTTTTTATATTAAAATGTTATCATATTAGTACATTTGAGGTGGTGAAAATTATGGTAAAAATTATGGCTAAACATCGTTTTCGAAATAAAACTATCACAATGAATATTTCAGAAAACACGCTTGCTCATGCTGAAAATGGCTACACCTGGGCAATACGAAGAATTTTCGAAATTTATTTAAGGTTATGCCATTACGAAAGAGGTAAGCTTCAGCCCTGGAGTATGAAATTCTGGCGGATCGAGTCAAAAGATCCTAAGCAAACTTTTGCGCATAGAGTAGATAGCCTTTCGGCTTGTGAAAAAGAAAATTGCTCATTTTGTAACTCTGGAAAATATGAAGAATGCCCTAATAATCGTTAAAAAATTAAAAACCCTTTCGAAAAGGGTTTTATTTTTTAGCTTGTTTTATAGATGAATGCTTTTGGTGACGAGTACGAGTTTTTGAATTTTTCATTTTTGCAGTTATTCGATTTACATCATGAATAACCATTTGCGGATACGGCAAAACAATATCATTTTCATCAAAAGCTTTTTTAATTTCACGACGAAAAATTCCAGCTACATTCCATTGCTTACCAGCTTTAACACGACCCAAGCATTTAATTTCCATTGACGAATCCAAGAATTTATTAACTCGCACAAATTCAATCGGCTCAATAATATCCCTTTTTAATTCTGGATCTTCGAGCATTTTTAAGCCAACTTTATTGATCACTTCTTCTAAAACATCAATATCAGTATCATACGAAACGCCAAAAAGTAAATTAACATTCGCATACTTAAATGAAAGATTTGTAACAGCTTCACTTGCTCCATTTCGAATTGTATGAACTTTTCCGTCAGCATCACGAACTTGAGTAATTCGTAAAGAAATATTTTCAACCTTTCCCGAAATTAAGCGACCACCAACCATAATTTCAATAGTATCACCTACGCGATATTGATTTTCACCAACAATAAAGAACCCCGCTAAAACATCGCGAGTTGTCGTTTGTGCACCAAGACCAATTACGACACCTAGTAAACCGGCACCGGTCATTAGCGATGCAACATTAACACCGATTGAGCTAAGAAAATTCATTGCCGCTGTCATCCAAATTACAATATCAACGGCTGTTTTGGCAATTTTCGAAATCGTCTCATTTCTCTTCAACCGCTCTTCTGAACGTTTAATCTTCTTGGTTTTCTTTCGAATTCCAAAAGCGAAATCAATAATTCGTCGCGAAAGAAAGCTCGCCAAAAAAGCCAAAAGAATAATTGCAATAGGCTCAAACCAGTCATATTCAGCAATTCCGTTTATAAATTTCTCAAGACTTTTAAAAATATCCATATTAATACCATAAAGCTATAATTGCATCATCAATCTTTCTTGCCTGTTCAATTTGATTATTTTCAGCATAAAAACCACGCTTTTTTACCAAAAAATCATGAACAGCTTTTTCATCGCCGGTTAGTTCCGTTATTTGTTTCTTAATAGAAACCGAACGTGCTTCACCACCATCTGATTTAGTTAATTTTCCAAGAATTACCAAATTATCAATATGTTTCGCAACCGTCGCAACCGATTTATAACCTAAACCTCGAGCAATTTCACGATAAGTTGGACTATATCCAGCTTCTTCAATAAAAACTTCGATAAAATTAAGCAACTCAACCTGTTTTTTAGTTAAATTAATTGCCATTATCTTCACCTAAAACAATAATTATATCTGAGTTTTCACCAAATTTCGATAAATCTGTTGGAAGTTTTTCAGACTTAGTTGAATATTTCAATTCCAACTTCTTAATTGTGGCAGGTTTAGAATCTTTTTCCCTGTAATAAATCTTAGTTTTCTTATAATCTCGTTTTGGTGCGGAATCAATATCTTGAATATTTAGTCCTTCTTTTTTAAGAACTTTTTGCTCCTGAGACGCCAAACCCGAATAATTCGTTCCATTCAAAACTAAAATTTTCGCATTTTCTTTCACGATTTCTCCACCAACAGTATTTTTCGAAATATATGCCTGAATCTGGCTATAGTCATAAGTTCCAGCTTTTGGAATAACTGCACTAACCGATCCAATCATCCCTGTCGAGAAATAATTAGCATCCGCATCTTTTTCATTAATAAGTGGGAGTGAAGTAATTTCGCCACTATTAAATTCTTGTGCAAGTTCTGCTGCTGTTCGAAGTTCTGTCGCTTCAAACGAATGATGTACATTCTCACCAAGAGATTCTGCGATCGCCATCAATGCTATCGGGTTCATTTTTTGCTGATTTATTTTAGCAAATGCTGCTTTTAGGATTTTCTGCTGATTTCTTTCACGGTCAAAGTTGCTTCCACTCAAACCAACACCACCTTCAGATCCACGAGCACGAGAAAATGCTAACGCAGTATTACCGTCCATATGATAAGTTTGACCACTAACATAATTAATCTTCGTAGCAACATCATAAACCCGCTTCGATCCATCGTAAGCTTCAACCAAAACATCAACTCCACCAACAGCATTAATTGAATCAATCAAAACCTTCCAGTTTCCGTGAATAACATATTGAATATCCAAGCCGAGAATATCTTTCGCTGTTGAAGCCAAAGCTTGTTGCCCAGCTTTTTCAGCCGCCCCTTCACTTGATCCACTATTTTTTGCGTCATAATAAGCGCAGCCATAAGTTTCATTAAGTTTTCCAGCAGTCGTTCCAAGCCAAGTTCGGCAAGTATGTTTAACCCAAAGATCGCGCGGTAAGGAAACCGTGTAGATTTTTTTACTATCTTGGTTTACCGATGCAACCATAACTGAGTCGGTTAAGTTTTCACCATCCCAACCCTTTGGTGAAGTTCCAAAAATTAAAATATTCGTTCGCCCGTTTGAATCAGATTTAAGCTTCTTTTTTTCAATAATGGCTGAAATTACGTTTCCATTCGTAATTTTATTCAAAACATTAAATTGCTTATAAACCTTATAACTACCGAAAGCAACTATAATAATCAAAATCAACAAGAAAATTCGCCGAATAACTCTTCTCCGCTTAAATTGTTCAATAGAAAGTGGTTTCTTATTCTTTTTCTCACGCTTAACGTTTTTCTTTTCAAGCTTTCGAAGAAGCTTTTGCTGACGCTTTGAAGCCATTCGCTCTCTGCGCTCATTTTCTTGATTTTCTTCAATCTCCAAATTCTGCAAAGCGAGTTCAATTTCCTCTTTCGAGTCATTTTCTGGCTTTTTAAGCTGATTTTTCTCTTGTTTTATGGTTTTCGAAACAGGATCCCGTGACCTTTTCTTATCATTTTCTTGACTTAAAGAATTAACTCTTCGCCTTGGTGTAAATCCGTCTATTGATTGCTGATTATTTTTCATAAGCTTTTTCAATTATAGCAAAAATTGTTGCCAAAATCAAATAAATGTGTAGCGCATTTGGTAATCCTGAAAAGAAAAACCATTGAATCAAAAACGTCAAAATTATTGCCCAAATATACTTATCATTTTTAGTTTTTCGAATTAGTCCAAAAATTATCAGTACCAAGCTCATAAATCCAAAAAATCCAAGTTCAAGTAAAATTGACAAAAATTCATTCTGCACAATCTCTGAGCTGTTTGAAATCTGATGAGTAGTCTTAAAAATTGCCGTACCAGCTGAACCCGCACCAACCCCAAAAGCCATCATAAACGGATTCGAAAGCCAAGTTTTAATCGCCAAATCAGACATTTTTACACGTTCATCCGTCGACTTCTTAACATAACCATCAAAATAAGCTTTTTTTGAGTTTTCCACAAGTTTTTCCACAGCTAATCCCTGCAAATTATTGTTTTCAATTTCAGGCTCTTTAAGTTTACTATTTACAACTTTTTCATTTTTTGGCAAAGTAATTTTTCCCAAACTCATCTGACTAACGCTTTTTGAAATCGAATCATAAAATCCATCATTAATTCGTGGATTTAATTCAGTAAAAATTCCGTGAAAAATCATTCCAACCGAAAAACTTGAAAAAATCAATAAAATTGAAACCCCTGCATTTCGCAAAACAACCGTTTTTGAAAATTTTTGATTCACGAAAATTAACAATAAAATACCCGTAAACATTGCAAAAATTGCCCCACGCGAAAGCGTCAAATATATTGTGAAAAGCATAACCCAAATTGCAAAAAATTCTTTTTTCGAAGATTTTTTAGAAAAAATTCGACTAAAAATAACCAAAATTGGAGCTAGCAATATACTTGCAAAAAACTGAGGTTCGATTGTAAAAACACTCGGACGTACAAAACCAAACCCTTGCGCTACACAACCGGCACAAAGCCCCCAGTCAAACCAGGCGCCATAAACAACCTGAATTATTGCAAAAATTGACATAAAAAAAGCACTAAAAATAAAATTTTGAATACATATTTTCATCAATTTCATATTTTTTGAAATTGTTAAAACAACTAAAAAATCTAACCATAAGACTAACCAAACGCCTGAAACTAATATTGTTCTTAGTAAATTTTGAGTATTCAAAATTGTTAAAAAATTCCAAAATACAAAAAATCCAGTTAGTAAAACAGCCTTATTTTTTATTAATTTTTTACGGTTTTGGTAAATTGTTTTAATTCCAACAAGAGCTAAAATAACTATGTAAATTAAAGAAATTGAAAACTCCAAATTTGCACCGCTAGCCTTACCGAAATGAAAATTCGGATAATACGAAAACCAAACCGCAAAAGGAGCAAAAAACCAAATCTTCTCAATCAAACTTAATTTTTTAAAATTTTTCATTGAATCTATCTCTCACTTCTCGCTCAAAATTTTTCTTAAAATTATCTTTCGAAAATCTTTTTGCAGTTTTTGAAACTTCTTTCAGGTTAAACTTCATCTTTTCGAATCTTTTAACGGATTTAATAATTTCATCAACAGATTGACTTTCAAAAAGCACACCGTTCACACCGTCCATGATATAATCTTGTGCGCCGCCTTGATTAAGAGCTAAAACCGGCGTCCCTGTTGCGAGCGCTTCAATCGGTGCTATCCCAAAAGGTTCAAGGCTCGGGAAAATAAATCCTCTTGCTTCAGCTACAATTTTCGAAAGATTTTTTGAATCATTAATTCTCGGGATAAATTCAATATTTTTAGCACTTTTTGCCAATTCTTTCAGTTTTTGGTGTTCTGCCCCGCCACCAACCAAAATTAATTTTTTACCATTTTTCACAAAAGCTTCAACCGCCAAATCAAGTTTTTTCCAATTAACTTGTCGAGAAGTCGTGATATAGTAATCTTGCTTTTTTTCACAAAGTTTAAAATCCCCCGTTTCAACTGGCGGAAAAATCACTTTCGAATCTCGATGATAATATTTTAAAATCTCCTCTTTTGAATAAGTTGAGTTTGCCAACAAAAAATCTGGCTTTTGCGCCAATTTAAAATCATTTTTTCGAAGCGGATTCACAAGCATTTTAAAGAAAAATCGCACCAAAAAATTGAACTTCCCGAAACCAGGATTTTTTACATAATCATCATACATTCCCCAGTAATATTGAATTGGCGGTCCTTGTAGATAACTAATGTGTAGTTGATTTTTCGAAAGATTCAACCCCTTACTTTCAGCGCAAGAAATTGAAATTATCACATCAAAATCTTGCAACTTTTTGCCTAAATTTCGAAAATATAAAATTCGACCAACCGGTAATATTTTACGCAATTTTGCCGGAAAAATATTCAACCAACCTGTTCGAACATCATTTTTCGAAAACCAATCAACTTCTTTTTCAGAATATTGTGAAGTAAAAATTGGTGCTTCTGGAAAAATTTCTGAAACTGTTAATACGACTTTTTCAGCTCCCCCATAGGTTGTCAACCAATCGGTCACAATTGCAACTTTTTTACCTTTAAGCCATTTTGGGTTTTGCATTATTTTGCTCCTCTTCTAAAAAATACACTTACAACAGTTTTAAATAGAATTTGAATATCAAAAATAATTGACCAGTTTTGAACATAGTAAACATCCAATCGACGGCGCTCTTCAAAAGAAATATCACGACGACCCGAAACCTGAGCTAAACCAGTCACCCCAGCTTTAACCGCCAAAATTACATTTTTTCGATTTGATTTATTGATTTCTTGCGGAATTAAAGCACGTGGTCCAACTAATGAAATATCACTTTTAATCACATTAAAAAGTTGCGGAAGCTCATCAATTGAGGTTGCCCGAATGAATTTCCCAATTTTTGTAATTCGCGGATCATTATCTAACTGATCGCCATTTTCGCGATATTCTTTTGCAAGCTCAGGTTTTCCCATTTTTTCAAAAGCCTGTTCTGGTGTTAATCCGTCAAATTCAGCCTTTTGTGAGCGGAATTTATAGATATAAAATTCACGATTAAACCGAGTCAAACGAACCTGCCTGAAAAAAATCGAATCTTTCGGTGCTGTAATTTTCATAATAATTGCAACGATCAGCATAATTGGCGAGACTAAAACCAAGCCTAAAACTGATAGAATTAAATCCATCAAGCGCTTCCAAATTCGTCCCATTCCAAAGAGTTTTGTAACTTTTACATCAATAATTGGAATTCCTCCAATAACTTCAATCGTATTAATCTGCGAAAGCAATCGATCCTGTTGTGGTGCAAACATGTACTCGAGATGATTTTCAATCGCATAGTTATAAATGTCTTCACTCCTTAATGAATCAGTTTGAATTAAAATATCAGGTTTAGTTTTCGAAACCGCCTCTTTAAAATTCGAAAAATGCCGAACGCTAGAATTTATCGGTAAAAAATTACTTTTCGCTACCATTCCGATTGTGTCATAGCCAAAATCAATATTATCGTGGAAAAATTGCGCTAAATCAGTTGAGCGCGAATTTGAACCAATTATTAATACTTTTTGACGACCAAAACCACTTTGAATTAAAGCTCGGCGAATAAAACGCACAATTTCGCGACCAATTATCATCATCAAAAAATTAATTGGAACGAAAAACGCAGCAATTATTCGAACTGGAAAAACTTCATCACCAGTAAAAAATTCATAAGAAATCATCGCCATAATACTAATGATCGAAACAATTAATACTCGTCCATATTCTTTTGGCCGATAAAAAAATACCGAACGATCATAAAGACCAAAAAAATAGTTAATGGCCAACCAAAGAGGAAGAAGTGAAACTGCTAGAAAAATAAAGTTCCAAATATTTGGTGCAAAATAATATGCTCGCGTATCAAGATGGGTTCGCGCAAAATAAGCTAGCATAAATGATCCCACAACAGCTAACGTATCAGAGAATAGCATAATCATTCGAACAATTGTAAGTTTATCTCGTTTCATATAATTATATAATACTATTTTTTAATAGTTTTGTCTATTTTAAAAAGAAAATCGCCCACATCAATGAGCGATTAACATAATTCTAAGAGTTAATGATTTGTAGTAAATATTTACCGTAATCATTCTTACATAATGGTTTTGCAAGCTTTTCAACCTCTTCTTTAGAAATCCAACCTTTTCGAAAGGCAATTTCTTCAAGATTAGCAACCTGAACATTTTGTAAACGTTGAACAGTTTCTATATATTGCGAGGCTTGTAAAAGACTTTCATGTGTTCCAGTATCAAGCCAAGCAAATCCGCGACCTAAAAGCTCCACTGAAAGTTTACTTTTATCAGAAAGATACATCTTATTTAAATCTGTAATCTCAAGCTCTCCGCGTACGCTTGGTTGAACTTTTTTAGCATTTTCTACAACAGAATTATTATAAAAATACAAACCAGTTGCCGCAAAATTTGATTTAGGTTTTAATGGCTTTTCTTCAAGCGACTTAACCTTCATTTCAGTATCAAACTCAATAACACCAAAACGCTCTGGGTCTTTCACTTGATATCCAAAAATTACCGCTCCAGCCACTTTCTGTTCAATTTTTTTTCGAGCAGAAATAAGCTTTTGAGTAAAACCTTGACCATGAAAAATATTATCACCAAGCACTAAAGCAACATCATCACTACCAATAAAATCTTCACCGACAATGAACGCTTCCGCTAAACCGTTTGGTTTATCCTGAAT
This sequence comes from uncultured bacterium, assembly GCA_900556165.1. Lineage (GTDB taxonomy): Bacteria > Patescibacteriota > Saccharimonadia > Saccharimonadales > Saccharimonadaceae > Nanogingivalis. The sequence continues at coordinate 1,986 of USNP01000004.1, read as the reverse complement.
TGCATACTCAATTTTTAAACCAAAGTTTGAACCATCACCAAGTAATTCCTTAAAACGATAATTATCTTCCGGAGTTGTGATTACTAAAATTTCACGAATTTCCGCCAACATCAAAGTTGAAAGTGGATAATAAATCATTGGCTTGTCGTAAACCGGCAGAAGCTGCTTAGAGTTTGCGAGAGTAATTGGGTAAAGACGAGTTCCTGAACCGCCTGCGAGTATGATTCCTTTCATTTGAGGAACCTCCTTTTCTAAAATTTTAACTCTTTCGAATATTAAAGAGCTACGAGTAATATCCCGTTTATTTAATTATACAATATTATTTTTTAAAAGTCAAATTTATTTTAAAAAATATCCTAGAACTTAAACTTTAAAAAATCTTTTATTCTATTAACTTGTTTAAGCGGTAAACCGTGATAAAGGATTGATTCCAAGTATTCGTTTGAAACAATTTTACTTTTTTGAATCTCTCGGCGCTTTTTAAGAGAATCTGGCATTAGCAAAATCCCCTGCCAAACACCTTTTAAGGCAAATTTCAAGCCTCCTTTTGGAATTTGATAGATTACAAAAGCCCAATAAATTGCATAAAATTTGAAAAACATCGGAATAATTATCGGAAACGGTACATTTTTCCAAAAAACTTGCGGTAAATTTTTAAAAACTTGATTAATCGTGAAACCAGGAATTTTTGAACTTGTTGCCGAATGTTTATGCCAAACGACCGCCGATTTTTCATACCAAACTTTAAAACCCGCCAATTGCATTCGCCAATCAATATCAACATCTTCATTATATGCGAAGAAATCTTCATCAAAAAAGCCAATTGTTTTGAAAACTTTCGAACGATAAAGTGTTGCTCCGCCTGTTCCACCAAAAATAAAACCGCTTTTTGGTGCATTTTTCTTTAGCTCATTTTCGTTTCGAAGCATTGGGATCCCCCAAGTTGAATAAACATCGCCGGCGTCATCAATAAATTTTCCAGTTTTATCAAGCATCAAACTTGTTACCGCACCAATTTCAGGCGATTTTTCAAGCGGTTTGAGAAGATTTTCTAACCATTCTGGCTCAGCATTCGCGTCATTATTTAGCAAAACAATGTTTTTGAAACCATTTTTTATCGCCCATTTTATCCCAATATTTACACCACCCGTAAAACCAGTATTTTTCTTCTCTTTATGAAAGTGAAGATTTGGCATTTTTATTTTCGAAAGCTCTTTAATAGATTCATCTTTTGAACCATTATCAATTAAATAAATTTCAAAATCTTGAATGGTTTGTTTCGAAAGAGCGGCAAGACATTTTTGCGTATCTTGCCAGCCATTGAAGTTTAAGATAACAATTATATTTTTCATTTTTTATCTTTTAAATTAACTATTATTGTATTGCTTTTATCGTCAATTATTAACCCGTTTTCAGCTGGAAATTTATTTAAATTTTTTTCCCGATAATCATTAATTATTTTTTTAATCTTCTCAGAACTATAAAGCCCTTTGTTATCACATGTATTAAATTGATATCCTAGAACATTCATTAACCTTGCAGCTCGACAACTTATATCCTTCTCCACGCCCCATTCATATATAGACTTGGTAAGAACATCATCACCCTTAATGACTGCAGTAGAGCCTGAAGATCTACCATTAATAATAACCAAATCATATTTATAATATTCCCCCGAAAAATTCATAGAGTCAAGCTTTGAAATAATCCTCTGAGAAAAAGAGATATCCTCTTTATGCACTAAGTAGTCACTATAAAATAAGTTTGATATATATATTATTTTAAACATACTTGATATTGATATTAAAATAATTAATGCCAAACTTGCAATATTTTTAATTTTCTTATTATTACAAAAATCAAAACAAACCAACACATAAAAAGCGAAGACAACTGGATATATCGGAAAATATACTCTTATTGGATTTTTTTGACCAATTCCGTAAATAGTTGTGTCATAACAGATGCTGCTTTATTAGCCGCTAC
>USNP01000003.1 GCA_900556165.1 uncultured bacterium | reverse complement strand
TATTTTATATAAAAGTATTAGGAGATTAACTCAAGATATTAACATACAAAAAACTAATAGAGTTAATCATAAACTTTAACAGATAAATAAAACTTGCCGAAATAATTTGTTTTTTCGTTCTAAATATCCCCTATTCTGTTAAAATTTGACAATTTGACTTTTTTATTTTTTAATATTATAATATGGTTTTTCACTTCCGTTAGTATTCTGTATTCTAAATAGAACAAAAAGCGAACATAACACCCTGCACTACCTATAATACCCCTTACCTTCAACTCTAAGGTCTATATAGCTTGGAGTTTTTTTGTGTACTGAAAAATAATTTATAGCCGCCTTAAAATTAGAGACCTGCCCCTCTGCCGAACCAACAGTTGACATTTTCGCAAAGTATTTAACACCCTTCACCGAAACCTCAATCTGACGCAAACTTAAGGGAGGAATTCGAATTTTAATAATTTCTAGCCCCTGAGAATTTGCAGATGAAACCAACTTTCCAACAAAGCTAAAAAAACTACTTCCAGCAACATTTTTTCCACTCGAAACCATAGCACCGCTATCGTCAATTATACTCAATTTAGGGTTTTCACTAAACATATTTTCGGTAAATGAAGCGCCTTCCGAATCAACAAAAAACTCCTTACCATCAACCCACCAAGAGGCTACCGGTTTTCGAAAAGAAAGTTTAAAATTATACGAGGCTATTCCAGCCAATTCAACGCTCAAGATCCCAAAAACCTCTGGATTTTCCTTTTGAATATTCTCAAGAAGGGCGGACTTATTTAAATTTAAAGAAAACCTCTCACTCGGGTTCGCCTCTAAATACTTCTCTACCGATTTTTCATATTTTTTGAAATTCTTTTTCGAAGAAATATCTGAACTCACTGCAATTTTAGCGATAAATTGAAGTAAGAATATAAAAACAAGAATTGAAAAAATAGCAAGCCCCAAGAAAAATGCACCCAATTTACGCCGGCGAATTACCAGTTTTCGATTTTTTGAAAGTTCAGACTGCTCTTTTTGATGACTCGAAATTGTTCGGCCACGATAAAAAGAGCTTTCCCCACCCGATCGCTCTTGAAGCATTTTTTCACGCATCTCTCGGCGCGTTAACTCTCGCTCACTTTTCATCTTACTCAATTATACCATAATTCTTATGTTTTTTACAAATTAGCCAGGTCTAAAATCATATCCGCAACATCCTTAGCGGCGTTCGGTTTGGCGAATTTTCCAAATTCTTCACCCATTCTTTTTAGCTCTTTTTCACTACTTAAAACCTGAATGATTTCATCTGAAAGCATCTTTGGATCAGTTTCAATTTCGTCATCAGAAACTATTTTAACAGCGTTTGTTTTTTCGTAAACTTTTGCGTTTTTTAACTGATGACCGCCAGTTAATCTTGCATTTGGAACTAAAATTGTCGGCTTGTGAAGTGCGGCAAGTTCAAGATTTGAAGTTGCGCCAGCGCGCGCAACAACCAGATCGGCGGAAGCCAAAAATTTCCACATATCTTTCGAAATAAAACTCATTAAATGAAAATCTTTTGCAAAATCTTTCGTTTTCTCTTTTAATTCTTCAAATTGTGCAACACCTGAAATCAAAACAATTTGCGCATTTTTCGAAAGCTCCTCTCCTTGCGCTACAATCGCATTATTCAGCCTAGCAGCACCAAGTCCGCCACCAGTAATCACAATCAAAGGTTTCTCTTTCGAAAATCCAAGCTCTTGTTTAAATTCATTACGCTCTTTTTCGGTGTATTTTTTGAAATTTTCAAGTACTGGAATTCCAACATATTTCGAAATCTCTTTCGGATAGCTATAGAATTCAAGTGGTGCGCCAGTTGCGATTTTTTTAGCAAATTTCGAAATAATACGATTTGCCAACCCTGGATGAGCATCAGAATCATGAATTACAATCGGGATTCGCAAAACCCAAGCACTCAACCCGACAGGAACACAAACAAACCCACCTTTACAAAAAATCACATCTGGTCGCAAAAAAAATAACTTCACGAAAGACTGAAAAACACCAGCGATATTTCGAAAAATATCTGCGAGATTACCAAAAACAACACTCGGAATTGTCAGATGCTGAAAAAAAGTTAAATGATTATAGCGGCGAAATTTTCCACTCGAGATTTTAGAAATCTTAACATTTCGCCCAAAAGAATCATTCATTATTTTTTGAGCTTGTGGCGCAAATTTTTTATCACACCAAAAATACAATTTTACGTCTATATCTTTCTTTAAGATCTCTTTAAAAACTGCCACGATTGGAACTACGTGACCGCCCGACCCGCCGCCGACCGCTAATATTTTCATTGTCGTCCTCCTTAAAATCTTCAACTTGCGAAAACGAAGTGTAGTTCGAAATATTGAAAACTACACCCAAAACTGTCATAATTACTATTATACTTGTACCACCATACGAAATTAGCGGGATCGTAATCCCTTTCAGTGGCACTAAACCAACCATTGCGGCAATATTAATAATTGTTTGTGAAGTTATCCAGCCAGTAACGCCAGCAACAAAAAGCCGACTTGCCGGATTTTCCATTTTCGAAATAATCACCAAAAGCTGATAAATTAATCCGAAATATAATGCCAAAATCGCAACCAAACCAATAAATCCAAACATTTCACCCATTACCGCAAAGATTGAATCGTTGATTGTTTCAGGTAGATATCCAGCCGATTGAACTGAATTTCCAATACCTAGGCCTAAAACTCCACCAGAACCGATTGCAAGTTTCGCGTTACAGATATGATATTGATCTTTTCCAGCCTCCGTTAAAACATTACTACAATCACTATTCGAAAAAGTTAAAATTCGCGAAATTCGGTGCGGTTCAAAAATAATTAATGCAACAACACCTATCAAAACCAAAATAGCAATCGGAATAAGCTTATCAGCTTTCATTCCAGCCACAACAAATTGAAACGCAATCGCAACAACAATTGTTGCAGCAGTTCCAAGATCTTTTTGAAAACCAGCAACTACCAACAAAACTACAGCGATCACCACTAACGCTGGCAAAATTGTTTCTTTATAGTTATTAATTTTACCCTTCAAAACCTGTGCGCCAAGAAAAGCTGCAAGAAGCAAGATCGAGCCAATCTTCAAAAATTCAGCCTGCTGAAAAGTTATTCCAGAAAAACCAAACCAACGGCAAGCTCCGTTTTCACAAATTACTAAAGGAAATTTAAAAATAGCCAAAATCGCCAAGCTTACACATAAAATTAACGAAATCATAAAAATCTGCAATGATCTTGAAAAAACCCACTTCAATGGAATCGCCTTCATAAAGAAGAACATAATTAATCCGCCCACAATATACGCCAAATGTCGCCAGAAGAAATAATAATCACTATAATTCGACCCCTTCGCATTGTTTAAAGAATTTGCGCGCTGCGGACTTAAAGAAAACATCACTACTAACCCGATCAAAAGTAAAAGCCCAATAAACAAAAACAAAAGATAATTTGCGCGATGTTTACGGATTTTTTCGAAACCTTCAAGTGTCGAGCGTTTTTTGTTATCCGCCCTAGCAGTCTGATAAACCCTAACACAAGGATTAATGATAAAAATCGTAAAAGCCGAAGAAATTAAAAACCAGATTCGCTCTAAAAATCCATTAAATTGACCGTTCAAAAAGTATTCAAAAACTTTCCGAAAATCATCATTATCCAAATCTGCACCGAAAAATCCTCGCGAAAGTCCTTTTTGAGGCCGAGAATATTTTCGAACTTGATGAGCTAATTCTTGACGACGATAAACTGGCCTTTTATTAAAGCCATCAGCGCTTCTCCGTAAATTACTATTTCTTCTTTCCATTCTATAAAACCTTATGCTCAACAAGCGCCAGAATAATTCCAATAAATGCAGTCACCATTCCAATGATCCAAAAACGCATTGTAATTTTTGTCTCTTCCCAGCCAGTTGCTTCAAGATGATGATGGATTGGAGCTGAAATAAACACTTTTCGCTTAAAAACTTTTTTCGAAAAAATCTGAATCGCACTAGAACCAGCTTCAATCACAAAAATTAATCCAATCACCGGCAAAATAAGGAGCGAATTTGTAAGCATCGCCACAACGCCGAGAGTTGTTCCCCAGGCAAACGAACCCACATCACCCATAAAGAAACGTGCAGGATAAACATTAAACCAAAGATAGGCCAAAAGTGCGCCAAGAACCGTAAAGCAAAATGCTGACAAACTATACTGATTTTGAACCAAAGCAATAATTCCAAAAGCGGCAAACGCAGCACTCAAAAGTCCGCCAGCAAGACCATCAAGTCCGTCAGAGATGTTCACAGCATTACTTGTTGCTACAATCGCAAAAATGAAAAGCGGAACCATCCAATAGCCAATTTCAATATTTCCAACAAAAGGAATCATAACACTTGTAAAATGCAATTTAAACGTAAAAAACCAAGCTAAAAATCCAGCCAAGGCAATAATCATCGCGAATTTAACTGGCGCTCGAAGACCAGCATCTTTACGATTCGAACCCCAAATATTCAAAATATCATCAATTAAACCGATAAGTGCACCACCGGTAAGCCCCGCCAGAGGCAACCAAGTTTGCTCGCGTTTCAGATTCAATAAAACTGAAAGAATAATGACCGCAATAACACCAATAACACCTGCCATTGTTGGGATATTTCGCGCGATTTTTTTCGCATGAAGTTTCTTCACCACAGTTAAAGCCTCGCCTGTGACAGATGCTGTTTTTTGCTTTTTCCAAAATTTATGTTTATATGCAATAAAAGTATAGAGTGGTGTTAAGCCCATTGCCAAAATGAATCCAGCAAGGCTGAAAAGTGCAGAAACGATTAATTGATTTGTGATATTTAACATATTCCCTCTTTTAATTTATTGGTTTAACTTCTAAATAATTCAGCAACCAGTTCGAAATTTCGGTAAAAATTGGTGCCGCATCTTTCGAACCTTGGAGATTTTGGTTTTCACCCCAAACCGCTACCATTATAACATATTCAGCTTCTTCTCCGCCACCAAATCCAACATAACTACCAATCGTTTGATAATCGACATATTTTCCACCAACAATCGTCTGACTAGTTCCAGTTTTACCACCAATTTGATAGCCTGGCGCATCTTTTGCACCACCAGCTTTTCGAACACCTTCGAGAACCTGCTTCATCTGATCACTGGTTTCTTTCGAAATCACATTTTTGTGCGCAATTTCTGAATCTTTTTTCGAAAGCTTTCCATCTTCATCAACCATTCCAGCAACAATACTTGGTTTATATAAAGTTCCGCCATTTACAAGTGAAGAAAAAGCATTTGCTGTTTGAAGCATTGTGGTTGCCATACCTTGGCCGAAAATCATATTCGAATATCGAACCGCATTTCCTTCGGCATTTTTTGGCGAAACGATCGAACCTTTGCTTTCAAGAATTTCAATTCCAGTTTCACGCCCAAATCCAAATCTGCTATAAAAATAGTCATAGATTTTGTTTCGCGCAGTTGAATTTAGCGTTCCACCACCAAGCAACTGACCGATTGTTACCATTCCGGTGTTTAGCGAATAATTCATTGCCGTTTGAAGAGTAATCGAGCCCGTATGCCCTAAAGCAGCATTTCGAATCGTAATATCTTCAATTTTTATCGAATCATTATTATAATATCGTGTGTTAGGATTTGCGACACCCTCATTAATCCCTGTAGCCATTGTGAAAGATTTTATCACTGAACCATTTTCATACGCCATTGTCGCAGAATTATTGTTGAACAATGTGCCATCTTGAACTTTTCCATAATTAGCCGGATCATAGGTCGGATAATTTGCCATCGCCATAATTTTACCTGTTTTTGGATTCATAACTAAAACTGAGCCATGTTTCATTTTTTTAGCTTCCATTTGTGCTTTTAATACCTTTTCAACTTTCGCTTGAATATTTCGATCAATCGAAAGTGCCACATTTTGACCATTCACTGCTGGTTTTTCAATATTTTCGCTACCAATTTCGATCGCATTATTAAAAACGTCAGTTGTAATTTTTTTGTATCCATCTGTACCGGTCAATTCTTTGTTCATTGCCTGTTCGATACCGTAATTTCCGCCATTATCATTCACAAAACCAATTACTTGCGACGCCAAATTTCCCTCAGGATAAACCCTACGAGTCTCAGCCGTAAAACCAATTCCGTGGAACTTTTTCTCACGAATTTGGTTCACTTGTTTTAGCGATAATTTTGTTCCAATAACCTGATATCGAGTATCGGTTTTTTCGAAAAGTTTTTCGAAATTATCTTTCAAATTTCCGCCAGCAACTCTTTTAAATTCTGAAATAATTTCATCTTTTTTGACTTTTTTCGAATTTTCTACTTCTTGCGGATCAATCCAGAGAGTATAAACTGTTTCGTTCAAAACTAATTTTGTTAGTTTTTTACCGTCCATCGCGTAAATTAAACCGCGCTGAGATTTAATTTCAAACTGCTTTCGCTGGCCTTTATCTGCCTTTGCGCGATATTCGTCACCCTCTATAACTTGCAAGAAAAAAAGCCGAACAATGATCACTGCAAAAATTCCCAAAACTGAGACTGCGAGATAACCTGTTCGACTTTTATTCTTAAAACCTAAAATCATACTATTTCTATTTTATCACACTTTTTGTGATTTTTCGAAAAAGCTTAAACTTATTTTGCGTAAGAAACTGAAGCTGGTGTTGTCATTTTCTTAGCAACTTCGCTATTTTCGATATTTGAAAGCGCTGTGAGTCGTGCGTTTTCAACTTCTAAATCGGCTTTTTTAATTTCCAAATCCGAGATTTTCGAGTCAATCTCTTGAATATCGCTTCCGTAAAGCGCCGGTTTAGATGAATTCATCAAGAAAATAATTCCAAGAACCGCAATCAAAATACCAAGCATCAAAAATTGCGTTACCGCACCAAGTTTTGCTGTTGGTTGAAAAATAGCGATATTATTATTTCTTCCATATGAACGCAACGAAGCTTGCGCTTGTCTGCGACGACTAACATAATTTGTGTTTGTTTTATACATTGGTTTTTTGTATTGCGTTAAATTTAATATTCAATAAAATAAAGCACCGAACCAGTCTTGGCTGGTGCTTTAAGTTTTAGTTTTTGTTTCAAATTTTTGTTTTTGTTTTTTCGAGAGCGTTAAATACTATCGAAAATTAACTTTTACGCGAGCTTGTTTGTTAGCGTAGCTTACTTTGATTGTTTTTGGCATCTCGCCTCCTTTTGTTTTTTATTTTCTAATGCTTACTCGCAGTTTTGCGCTGCGGGCTCGCGGATTATTAACATCTTCTTTTGTGCCATCAAGCGGTTTTTTTGTAATTGTTTGAAATTTAGATTCCAAACCTTTTTTCGAATCTTCTTTAAAGTAATTCTTCACAAGTTTATCTTCAAGGCTATGAAAAGTGATAATTCCAACTCTTCCACCATGATTTAAAAGTTTCGGAAGCAATTCTAAAACTTCTTCAACCTGTTGAAGTTCATTGTTTACTGCGATTCGAATCGCTTGAAAAGTACGCGTTGCGGGGTGTGTTTTTTGCCAACCGCCTTTATGCACACTCAAAATTAAATCAGCCAACTGTGTCGTAGTTTCAATTCTCTGCTTTTTTCGGACTTCCAAAATTTTTGAAACAATTTTTTCAGCGAAACTATGTTTTTCTTCACCAAATTCAGTCAAAATTTGCATTAATTCATTCTTGCTTGCAAATTCTATAATATCTGCCGCCGTTTTTTGCTGGGCGGGATTCATTCGCATATCAAGTGGGCCATCTTTTCGAAAAGAAAATCCCCTTTCAGCAATATCCAACTGAGGTGAAGAAACACCCAAATCCGCTAAGATTATATCGAATTTTCGACCTTTCTCTACCAATTCTTTTGCTGCAGAAAGAAAATCCATATGCAAAAGCTCTACGCCTTCATTTTTAAACCGTTGAAGCGTGCGAATTGCATTTTCATCTCTATCAACTAAAACCGAGTTTTCAAAATTCTCGGTTATACGCAAAAACTCGCCAGCATGACCACCATATCCCGCCGTGAAATCGAGATAACTTTCCCCTTTCTTTGGCTGAATTTGCGACAAGCTTGCTTGTAATAAGACTGGTATGTGAACTGATTTTTCTCTGTAATTCATAAATTTAAAGCCACCTATCTGATGATTAAACTTTTTGTTTTTGTTATATTTTTGTTTTAAGATTCATTATAAGTTTAGCTTTTTGCTTGGCGTATAGCCAACCATATTGCTGTTTGAGAGACTTATATATGAGGTGGAGTTTTATTTTGGGAGGTTTTAGAATGTGCTCCGACTATTATTTTAACCTGGTTGCCGGAAAATGTCCAGCTGTTTAATCACCAGGTAGTTGACCTTAAATTAAAAACTACATCTATTTTAACGTGCTTTTATTTTTGTTTAGTGGTTTTTCTGTTTGTTTCTGTCGTTGCCACTGATTTAAGTTTACCGCGAATTAAAAATTTTCGCAAGACCTATTTTTGACAAACACGCAAATATAGAACAAAGTTTTTATATATTTTTCCACAACTATGTGGAAAAGCAAGCCTTTTAACAGATATAGCCTACTTTTCCACAATGCTTGTGTTTAATTGTTGAAAAATCAAATTATCGTGGCAATAATGCACTAACCAATGCCATATCATACTTTGTTGTTGATATCAAAATTAGATATGTCACAAATACAACAAGGTTAATTGCTAGTGAGAGAACTAAAACTGCACTTCGAAAATCTTGCGTAACTTGATCTACCACTACTGTTCCATCTTCTGCAATCATAATTCCGTTATTTGTTAATAGTGTTTTAGCTTTCGAAATATCTTGCTCTTTTTTTGAAACTTTCGCAGTTTTTTCTGCAGATTTTTTAGTTGTAGTTTTTTTAACGATTTTTGTTTCTGTTTGTTTTTTTGTCATTTTATTCCTTTTTTTAACTTATTTAATCTTCGTTGTTTTGTATGTTTATATAATAGCATAAGTTTTTTAAAAAGTCAATAGTTTTATGTTAAAATATTTTAAAATATTTCTAAAACCATTGCCAACTTTTTGTTCGCTTGACAATTCCATTTTTGATTTTATTTTATTTTTTGACATAATACTAAAATATTGCCAAATAAAAAAATAGGCTCCTGTCGCCTATTTCTATCTGTTTTCCACACCTTAAATTGCACTTTCGCCAAAAAGCTTTTTAATTCGTGCTTCGATCGATCCCTTATGTCTTCCGAGCTCTTTGCTTAATTTCGAAATAAGTTCGTTATCAATTTTACCATTTTTGAAAATCGCCTCTTGAAGCTTTACATCATCGGTAAGCCTCCACGGACGATATGCATTCGGGTATTGCTGGCGCATTTTTTCTAGTTTTTCCGCCCAAGTTGCCTTTTTTGGTTTTTCTTCAATAATTTCGCCAGCCTCACGCTTTTTCGAAACTTCAACCAGATGTATAAAACGTTTTTCAGCCTTCAAGCTTTCTTTTTTAAGATGTGCATCAATTCTTTGCGCTTCAGAGCTAACAATTAAAGCCGTTCGATTTATTCCGATCAAATAAAGTTTATCAAGCGAACGAACACGCGAAAGCGCCACGTAACCCATTCCTTCAGAAAAAGCTTTTCGAAGATCAATTCGTGCAGCATCAAGTGTCATTCCCTGACTTTTATGAACGGTAATTGCATAAGCTAATCTGAGCGGGATCTGCATAATACTGGCACGTTTTTTATCACCGTCGCGTAATTCCCAAGCATCTGGAACTATTGTCACAACTCTACCGTTTTGAAATTGAACAATCGGATAGTCTGTAAATTTTTCGAAATCAATTACCTCACCAATCGAACCATTCACATAATATCGATTTTGGGCATTTTTAACCGCCATCACTAAAGCACCTTTTTTGAGCCGCAAAAGCTCGGGTGCAAGAACCGATTTTTGTAAAGTCTCAACATAATTTCTCGCGCCAGTCGTGGTTTGTGTAAAGTGAAATTCCTTTTCGTCAAGCTCGGCAAGTTTTTGTTCATTAATCGCATCAACATCAATATTCGTAGTGTGAAGCTCGGTTAAATTTTTTGAAAAATCTTCATTTTCGAATTCTGGCTCAGCATCAATACGATTAAGCAAACTTTCAGCATGCTTTCGGCGCAAATCGTCCGCTCGAAGTGCATTTAAAATTTCAGTCAATTCACTATCTTTCTGGCGATAATTCTCCTCAAGATAACAAACCGTAAAATCAGACATTCGCCAAGCTTCAGAATGAATTGCAAAACCACCAGTTCGACTACCATTTCGATTGATTGGTGGCAACTGAAAAAAATCGCCACATAAAATTACTTGAATTCCACCAAAAGGCTTGTCATTTTGGCGAATTGTACGACAAATTTCTTCAACCATATCGAGCCGAAAATCGTGCAACATTGAAATTTCATCAATCACTAAAATATCAGTGTTTTTAATGATTTCCACACGAGTTTTAGGGATTTTTTCGAAAAAGTTCTTAGAAAGATAATCATAAATTCCAATCCCGCTCCAAGCGTGAATTGTATTTCCACCAAGATGGGTTGCCGCCAAACCAGTAGTAGCTGTGACACTAACTTTTTTTCCAGAATTTTTTGCAAGCTTAATAAACTGGTTAAGCGTGAAAGTTTTTCCACTTCCCGCCGCCCCAGTTAAAAAGACGTTCTCGCCCGAAAGCATAATCTCTAAAGCTAGCGCTTGCTTCATTTTTGAAAACTACTCACTTCCAATCATTCGTGGTGGCTCACCTTCTGGCTCGTCAAGTAATTTTTTACTTTTAATTTCATATCGACGACCCGTAATCTCACTCACAATATAATCTTCATTAATTAAATTTACAAACATATCAAGGTCGTTACCATCCATAATAATAATCGCACCATTATCGTCTGTCATAAGTTCAAGTTGCATTTCATCAGCATACTCAACCACTTTTTCTTGTGAAATTTCACCAATTTCATCCATTTTTTGCAGTTTCGTTGCGGCTTTTTTATGTTCACGCACCAAAGTTTGTAAATCAAGCCCATCCGGAAAACTCAACTTATATTTTCGCTCAATTTCAAGCACTTTTTGATCAGCTAAAACTTGTTTCTTGTAATCATAGTTGAAGAGTTTTTCGAATTTGCTTTGATTAAAAATAAAAATATTATTATTAACAATCAGAACCTGATTGTCTGGTTGAATTTTCAAGCCAAATTCTGGCTCAAAAGCACCAAATTTACCGTTTCGAAATTCCCAAGCCGTTGCGCCACGCAAAACTTGACCTTGCATAATTTGTTTGGCAACATAGAACTTTTCACCTTTTGGAGTTGTAAAACGTGCTAAAATTCCTTTAATTCGCTTAAAATCATGCTCGTTTTCATTAAATTCTACAATATCTGTATATTGAGTTTCAATCGTATTGATCAAAGTATCGGCATGCTGAACTTTTTGAAGCTCAGTTTTCAAAAGCACATCTTTGCTTGCTCCACTATCCATTTCGTAATCACGCACACTCAAACCAGTTCCAGCACCCATATTCACAAAATTAATCATATCAAAAATAAATAGAGGCTTAATTTGTGCATTTAATTCACTTGTAAAACTCGTCGTAAAGGGCATAAAATTTTTATTAAACAGGAAAAACTCAACATCAAGCTCGTTTTTAATTCCATCTGTTAAATTTGCCCATTGAAAAATATCGGTAGGTTCGGTTTTCGAAACTTCATTCGAAATATTTTCAGTCATTTTTTCATTATCCATAGTTATATTTTACCACAAGCTCTTAAAATCTAAAAGAAATCTTTTAATTTGGTTAGTTTTCGAAGCCGTGGTATAATTAAAGAATGAAAATTGCAATTTTAGGGCGTCAGCCGAGCATTGGAATTGCCGAGCTCGAAAGTGTTTTTGGTGGTGAAAAAATTCGCGTTCTTGGTGATTACGCCTGTCTTATCGAAACCGAAAAACTTAATGTTTCGCATTTTGGATCAATTCTTAAAACCGGACAGGTTGTTTTTGAAGTTAATTCAACTGATTGGCACGATGTTTCAAAAAAAATAACTCAAATTTTCGAACGCGATTTTGCAGATTTTAGTGGAAAAATCACGCTAGGAATCTCATCTTATGGTTTAAAAATTCGCGCAAATGAAATTTCGAAAACCGGCACAATTATTAAGCATAAATTAAAAAATCACGGTGTTTCGGTACGAATTATCCCTTCAAAAACGACAGCGCTTTCAACCGCGATTTCACACAACAACAAACTTGGTTTGAGTGAGAAAAAAATCGAAATTTTAGCGGTGCGTGGTGGTAAAAAAACGATTATTGCACTCAGCGAAGGTGCGCAAAATATTACAAGCTACGCTAAACGTGATCAAAATCGACCAAAACGCGATGCTTTTGTCGGAATGCTACCACCAAAACTAGCGCAAACAATGATTAATCTTGGAGCGGGTGAAAATCAGCCACAAATTCAAGCGCTTTTTGGCAGAAAAAAAATCGAAATACCAGAAATTCTTGACCCATTTTGCGGAACTGGAACTGTTCTTCAAGAAGCACTTTTAAAAGGCTTTGAAGTTAACGGAACAGATTTAAGTGAAAAAATGATAGAATTTTCGAAAGAAAATAGCGAATGGTTCTTACGAGAATTTAAACCACATGGCGAGATTGGTAAAATTTATCAAGCCGATGCCACAGACGAAAAATGGAGTTTTGCTAAAAATCTTTCAACTGTGGTCTGTGAAACTTATCTCGGTCAGCCATTCTCTGCTCCACCTTCTCCAAAAAAACTGGAGGAAGTTCGCGAAATCTGCAACCGCATAATTTCGAACTTTTTAAAAAATTTAGCCACACAAATTACAGATGGAACGCAAATTTGTATTGCTGTTCCCGCTTGGAAAACACAAAATGGCGATTTTTCGCACCTTCCACTTGTTGACTTTTTAAATGAGCTGGGGTATAATAGAAGAGAATTTATGCGCGTTAAACCACAAGATCTAATATATTATCGCGAAGATCAAGTTGTGGCGCGTGAATTATTAGTACTAATAAGGAGTAAAAATGTCACACGTTAAATCGGGTGGTTCAAGTAAGAACATCCATAATAACGCCGGTCAACGTCTTGGTGTTAAACGATTTGGTGGCCAAAAAGTTAACGAGGGTGAAGTTCTCGTTCGACAGACTGGTGCAACTAAATTGGCTGGTGAAGGAACTTACATGAGCCGAAATTTCACGATTCACGCCAAACAAGACGGTGTTGTGAAATTTAAACAAATCCAAAAACGCAAATTTACTGGCAAAACTGAACGACGCACAGTTGTAGAAGTTGTAGCTGCGTAATTGCAATAAAAAATGAGCTTTTCGAACGATCAGCTCATTTTTTATTTTATTGATTTGAAATTAATATTCTTCACTCATTCCTAAATGTTCGCGAATTTTATCAATCACACCCGAAATTACCACTTGCGACTTCACAAGATAATCATCAACACCAAGCTCCTCGGCGCGCTTTCGATCACTTTCTTGACTTAAAGCTGTGAGCATAATTATACGCATATTCATAGTCTCCGGTGTGTTTCGCAAAATATCCAAAACATCAAAGCCTGAGATCTTCGGCATCATCGCATCAAGCAAAATCAAATTTGGTCGAATTTTTAACGCCGCCGTCAAAGCCTGCTCGCCATCATGCACTTCAAAAACCTCAAAATCTTCCATTTCTAATCGAGCACGATAAACACTCGCCAGAACTTGGTCATCTTCAACCAATAAAATTTTCTTTTTTATATCCATTTTCTCTCCTATTTCAAAATTTCCATTGCTTTATTTTTCTGAATATCATTCAATAAATAGCTCTGACCTTCTGGATTTTTAATCTCAACATCTGGTAAAATTCCATTATTCGAGATATTTTTGCCACTTGGCGTGAACCATTTTGCAATCGTAACCTTCAATAAAGCACCATCAGGCATATCAATCGTCGTTTGAACACTTCCCTTGCCGTAAGATTTTTCACCCACAATTTGCGCAGCCTTATGTTCTTTCAGTGCTCCAGCAACAATTTCACTCGCACTCGCTGAAGAATTGTCGAGCAAAATCACTGTTTTAATTCCTTTTAATGGGTTTTCGCCAGTTGCTCGAATTTCCTCAACAGTTTTCGAACCAGTTTTTTCGCTTACAATTAGTGCATTTTTCTCCAGCCATAAACTCGCAACGGTTTTTGCGGCCTGAACATATCCACCACCATTTCCACGCAAATCCAAAATAACTTTTGAAATTCCTTCATTTTTAATTTCTTCGGCATACTTTTTCGCCAAAGCACCAGTTTCACTATCAAATCGATAAATCGAAAGAGTTGCAATACCGTTGTTTTTTGACAGATCAACGCTTGGATTTTCGATTTTCGCACGAGTTACTGAAAAATCCTTCTTTTCTTCACCGCGAATAACCGTGATTTTAACTGTTGTGCCAGAATCGCCACGAATTTTTTTACTAACTTCGGAGGTGCTTTTCTTTAAAACATCCTCATCATTAACTTTTGAAATTACATCTCCAGCCAAAATCCCAGCGCTCGCAGCAGGATTTTTTGGCAAAACACGCACAACCTTAACAATGTCGCCGTCTTTTGCGAGTTCAATTCCAACACCAGTTCCGACATCACCGCTCAAACTTTTGTTAAATTCCTCGGCCTCTTTTGAAGTCATATATTCAGTGTATTTATCGCCAGCAGCTTCAACCAAGCCTTTCGAAGCACCTTCAATAATCTTCTGTTTGTCGATTTCTCCGTCGTAATTTGAAACTAATGCTTGATAAGTTTTTTCAACATTCGAAAAATCAATTTTCTCAACCTTTTTTAGCCCAAAAACTGGCGCAATTAAATTTCTAATATCATCTATTCTTGAACCACTTACAAAACCCAAAATCAGCGTAAAAGCCGAAATTAAAACTAACGTTGAGTGATTGACTTTTTTCCCTCTATCCATAAAATCCATTATATCATAAAAGCACAAGCATAACAAAAAAATAAGATTCGAAAGATAGGTTTAATATTCATCACTCTAAAATAATCTGAATTTGCACTATTTTTATGATGATTTTTGCCAAACTTTCTCTTTTTTTATATTATAGCAAGATAATTATATTGTAAAAGAAATTTTAGACAAAATAAAAGACCCAATTTTTGGGTCGTGGATACTATTAATAGCTTTTTATGGTTATATTTTTTTCTTCCCATTCTATTGCCTCTTCTTGAACTTTAAAGGCGAAAGATTCTCTATCTTCTGTGCCCAGATTTCTTATTTCATTTCTTGCTTTTCGCAAAAAATATCTCTGTATATCAGCCGGGTAAAGAGCGCTCGCTATTATTCGCAATAACTCCTTATTATCTTCCATCATTCTTTTATTAACTTCAGTAATGGTTAAAGTGTTTCTTTCTGACATTTTAAAGTCCCCTCCTGTTTCTATAAGTACCTATTCATGAAAAAGATTTATATCATCACGAATAACTCTCACATTATAACAAAGTTGCTAAATAATTTCAAGCAAATAATAAAAAGCGAGCCAGGTAACCCGACTCGCTAAATATTAATCAAAATATACATATGTATCGTAAGTGCTTGCAGGAACCGTCATTGTTGAAAATTGTCCCCAGCGCCCGTTAACAAAATAGTTGTATTGCGAAATTGTAACCATATTTCCATTAACAGCTTCAACCCAAACGATATGTCCGTATTGGCCACCACTCATCACGCCAAAGGAACCAACTTTTGGCGTATTTCCAGTTCGAAAACCTGCTCGACGCGCGCTTGCTGGAACATCTTTCGCATTTCCCCAATACGCAGCGCTAATTCCTTTTGTTGCACGCAATTTCCATGCAACATAACTCACACATTGTCGACATCCATATCCATAGCCATCTGTTCCGTTTCCATCAACTCCGCCATAACTCACAGCATTTGCATCAACTGGACAGTTTGCATCATTCCAAGGATATGAACTTGTTCCGGCGATCGCTTGCGGAAGAGCACCACCACCAGCAGCTCGAGCAGCTCGCAAAATTTGCGCTTGAATTGCTTCTTGCTGTTGTTTTTGAAGTTCTGCCTTTTGAGCATTTCGCTCTTTTGCATATTTTGTATATTCAGCTTCATCATTCTTTGTTTGAGTGATTAATTCATTTTGTTGACGAATTTTTTCCTGCAATGCAGATTCTGCTTGCTGCTGATTCGCTAACGCAACCTTAACTTCGTCTCGTTGTTTTTCAAGATCAGCTTTTGCACGCTTAATTCCATCAACCTTTTCAACTAGTTGATTTTTGACCGCACTTTGATATTCAAAATTATCAAGAGCTTTCGAAAGATTGCTACTTCCCGCAATTCGCTCAATTGGTGTAATATCATCTTCAAGCGACATTGTAGCTAAAATTGAACCAAGAGCATCTCGATTTCTCTCAATATTTTCTTCATTCGTTTTAATTTCAAGTTGAAGTTTTTCGAATTGTTTTTGATAAATCGCAATCTGTGACTGAATTGTAGCTTTTTCTTTTTCAATTCCGTTTAATTCATTTTGAAGTGTTTGAGCTTTATTCCGAAGATCGCCCGCCCGAGATTCTGCATCACCAATCTGAGACTGAAGCGCCTTAATCTCTTTATCAAGCTGGTCAATACTCTTTTCTGCCTGAGCGCCACCTTTCGGAATTGTCGCAACAACACCAGCTGCCACAACACCAAGAGAAATCGCACTATTAATAATTAAATTCTTCTTTTTAATCTTTTTCATAACTATTTTTCTTTTTGTTTTAAATTTATTACTATTAAAATTGTACCACATTATTTTTTCGAAGACAAGCCCCTTTTTATATTTTTAGGTATTTTCTTGTAGCTGTAAATGCTGAAATGATGCCAATTAAAGATCCGATAATAATTAGCCCCAAAACAACAATAATTCCATACATATGTAAGAATGAAATCACTGGTGAGACGATAATTCCATAAGCTTCAAGCTTGGTCTTTGAAAGAAAAATAATCGAATATCCAATAATTGACGCCAAAATTGCTGCAATCGTTCCACAAATTACAGCTTCAACCAAAAATGGACCAGCAATAAAACTCTTGTTAGCACCAATCAATTTCATCATATAAATCTCTTCTCGACGGTTAAAAATCGCCATTCGAATTGTATTAAAAATAATCAAACTTGCAATAATTACAAAAATTGAACCAGCGAGAATTCCAACTTTCTCAGCAAAATTAATCGTGTTCGAAATATTCTTAATCACCTCATTCCGATCGCTCGCATATGTTGGTGGATGATCTGGATCAAGGCTTGATTTTATCAATTTGTTATTTTCGACAAGATTTTTAAGCTCGGTTGAATCTGAAATATCAACGAGTTTAATATTAAAAATACCAAAAAATTCATTATTTGATTCGATCAAGGCTTTTCGAATATCCGCATCAGCAGAATTTTTTCGCGCAAATTTATCTCGTGCTTCTTGTGGTGAGGTGTAGGTTATATTTGTCACCGTTTTAAGATCACCGATTGACTTTTTCATTTTTTCAATATCAGAATTTGAAACACCCTTTTTCAGATAAATCGACATATCAACTTTATTTTTAATATCATCAACAGTATCCATTAAAATTGAGCGCGCAAGAAGCGAGCCAAAAATAATCACCAAAGTAACCGTCATCACTGCTGTTGCGGCGACCGAAAGCCAAGCATTTCGAACAAAGCTATTTGCGCCATATTTAGTAATTCGCCAAAATGTTAAAGTTCTGCGACGATGGCGTTTTTGCTGCATAATAACTTTAGAGTTCTGTTTTTTTCGACCTCGTTGTTGAATTATTTTTTGCTTTTCTTCCATTACTGTCTATACTCCCCTTGTGATTGATCATGAGTGATTTTTCCACCATTCAAAGTGATAACGCGACGTTTAAGTTTATTAACAATTTCAACATTGTGCGTAGTTAAAACAACTGTTGTTCCGTAATCGTTAATTTTTTCAAGCAGTCGGATAATATCCCAACTATGCTTTGGGTCAAGATTCCCAGTTGGCTCATCGGCGATAAGAATTTTTGGCTGACGCGCTAAAGCTCGAGCAATAGCCACACGCTGGCGCTCACCACCGCTTAACTGATGCGGAAAATTACCTTCTTTACCTTCCAAACCAACAAGCTTAATCACTTTCGGAACAGTAGCTTTAATCTCGTGATTTGTCATTCCAGCAATTTCAAGCGCGAAAGCGACATTTTCGAAAACTGTTCGGTTCGGCAAAAGTTTAAAATCCTGAAAAATTACACCAATTCGGCGTCGCAAAAGCGGAATATCTTTATCTCGTAATTTATCGTAATCAATTCCACCGACAACAATTTTACCGCTGGTTTGTTTTTCTTCGCGAGTAAGCATTTTTAAAAGTGATGACTTTCCAGCACCGCTTGTTCCAACCAAAATTACAAACTCTTTTGGTTTGATATGAAGACTAATCCTGTTTATCGCAGGAGTTTTTGAATTCCCATAAACTTTTGTTACACGATCTAATAATATCATCACTTTTTATTATATCAGCTTTTCGCAAAGTGTTCAAGCTTATTTCGAATTTTAAAAATTCACCCTCAATTTTGAGAGCGAATTTAAACTATTTTTTCGACTTTTGCTTCTTTTTAAGAAGCTGTGCGGTGTAATTTTCTGGTGAATCTGCAGTTTTATCAATTCCCAAAACCTCTAAAACATCCCATAACTCTTGCCGAATCTCATCAGGATTATCACCTTTTTTAACTTCTCTTTCAAGTTTAATGAATGTTCCCAATTTTTCAACATCATCCAAAAAGAAAGTTGTGTCTTCAACTTGAAGTTTTTGGCGATTTCTAAGGACTTCAACCTTCATTTCGAAACCTAATTGCTGAACAATGTGCGCAGTTTCAGCATAATTCAAAACAGGTGTTTCGTGAATTAAATCAACATTTTCAGCATCAATGTGGCGTTTTTGGATTAGCTGATACCAAGGTTTACGTTTTGGGTCAACAATTTCCGTCCGGATCATTAACTTTGGCAAATTTCGGCTTGGCTGATAACCGCGAGGTAAAAAAACGCGATCATTCTGAAAAATCACTCGCCCGAAATCGTGCCCCGTATCAGTTAATCTTTTAACAAAATCAACTTTATTTTTAATTTTTGCTTTTACGATAACTTTTTTCATAATTCAATTCTACCATATTTTTGCATTTTTTGCAATATCACTTATGCTTTTAATCTTTGACGCGCTTGCTCCGCTAAACAAACTGTCGCTGCCATCGCCACATTCAAACTCTCGATTTCACCAACCTGTGGAATTATAACTTGATTTTTAACTTTCGAAAGCAATTCTAATGAAACACCCGCGCCTTCATTCCCAAAAATCCAAGCTGTTTTTGTTGTAAAATTCTCATCATAAATTGATTTTTCAGCCTGAAGACTTGTTGCAAAAATTGGAGTTTCAACTTTCAAAATAACCTCATTCAAGTCTTGATTTTCTAAAATTTGAAGTTTAAAATGTGCCCCCATCCCTGATCTCAAAACTTTTGGCGACCAAGCTGAAACAGTTCCTTTTGAACAAATTATTTGTTTAGCTCCAAAACCAACTGCGCTTCGCAAGATCGTTCCAAAATTTCCTGGATCTTGAATTCTATCAAGAATTATTACGTCTTCACAAAAATCAACACATTGATTTTCTGGTATTTTCACAACAAACAAAATACCGACACCTTCAATAACAGGACTAATCTTTGAATATATTTTAGCTTCAAGTTCAATAATTTCAGTGTTCAAATCTTTACATTTTTGAACTATCTGCTTTACCTCGATACTTTTCGAAGAACTCAAAAAAACACAAATATCTGGTGAACCAAAAGTTTTCAACCATTCACCTGCCAGATGAACACCTTCGACAATTGTCAAATTTTGTTTATTTCGAAAGCTTTGTTTTTTAGAAAGTTGAACAAGTTTTTTAACCAATGGATTTTGCGCCGAACTAATCTTCTTCATTAAATCTCGCTTGATTTTACGCGAATCTGTGAGGCATCATCACGATTTCGAACGCTCACCAATCCATCGCCTTCAACTGTTTCAAAATCAATCACAACAACTTTTGGTACACCAATCTCATCCGCCTTAGCGTAAACTTTACCAACTTTTCCACTCAAATCAAATTCTACATTTTTGTATTTTTTACGAAGTTCAGAATAAACCTCTTTAGCTTTTTCAACTAGAGCTTCTTTATTTTTCAGAAGCGGAGCCACGATAATTTTAGTTGGCGCAAGATTCTCTGGTAAAGCTAGATAAGTTCGAATTTTACCTTCAGATTCAACTTCAGTATAAGCATTCGAAAGAACCGCCATTAATAATCGCTCAACACCAAAACTTGGCTCAATCACATGTGGAATAAACTTTTCGCGAGTTTGTTTATCTGTATATTCCATACTTTTACCACTCGCCCGTTGAATATTCGCAAGGTCGAAGTCTGTTCGATAAGCAATTCCCATTAATTCTTCTTTACCGATTGGAAAGTTGAACTCAAAATCAACTGTGCGTTTCGAATAGTGTGCGCGATCTTCTGCCGGAACTTCAAGTTCAAATAAAGACTCTTTTGGAAGACCCATTTTTTGAGTTAAAAATTCTCGCACCAAATTCAAAAGTTTTTCAAACTCAGCTTCCCAATTTTTAGGATTTACGAAATACTCAATTTCCATTTGTTCAAATTCTCGCGAGCGGAACACAAAATCACGCGGACTAATCTCGTTTCGAAAAGCTTTCCCCTGTTGCGCAAGCCCAAATGGTAGGCTTGGATAAAAAGCATCTACTACATTTTTATAGTTTGTAAAGATTCCCTGAGCGGTTTCTGGGCGGAGATAAGCTACAGAGTTTTCGTTAACAACTGAACCAACGTTAGTCTGGAACATCATGTTAAAGCTACGAACATCGCTCAAATCATTACCTTTTGGTGATTTCAAGCCTTTTTCACGAATAATTTCAGTAATTTTTTCATTCGAAAGACCTTCCGCTTCGATTCCAGCATCTTTTAATAGGTGATCCGCTCGATAACGTTCGCCAGTTTTTAAATCTTCTACCAAAGGGTCAGCAAAAGTTGCAGCGTGACCACTCGCTTTCCAAACTTTTGGATTCATAATGATTGCCGCATCAACACCAAACATATCTTCACGGTTCTCAACAAAGAAATCCCACCATTCGTTCATGATTTTGCGCTTTAATGCTAAGCCAAGTGGGCCGTAATCCCAAGTTCCGCGCATTCCACCGTAAACTTCGCTACCTTGCCAAATAAAACCGCGCCGTTTTGCGAGGCTAACAATTCTGTCCATTAAGTCTTCGTTCTTCATTTTTCCTCCGTATATTCTTTTAACCATTATATCAAAAAAGCTCCCTTTTTTCGAGAGCTTTTCCTTAAAATTGTTATAAAATTACAACTTTAATTTCGATTTTTTTCGAAAAAACAATACAGTAACCACGCCCAAAATAGAAAAAGTTGGGATAATTAAATTTTGAGATTTTTCGAAACCAGTATTTGGAGCTTGTGGAGATTTAGTAGGTTCATCTTTATTAATCTCCTTAGCTACTTCATCTTTTTTAGAATTTACCGTTTCTGGTAAAGGCTTATCCTTTAATTCTTTTTTAATTTTTGTAATATCTGCATCTGTTATTACACCTTGAATAGACCCTTGAGCAACACAATCTCTTTCATAAACTACAGCACCATCAGTCGCAACAACCTGAATATGATATTTAATATTATTAATCACCCCCTTCTTAAAATTAATATCACCACTACTAATTCGACTAGGATTTAAAATAACCGGTGGATATAGGCCGCTACTTCTCTTTGGATTATTCTGCTCTAAAAAATGAATCTCAAAATTCTTATCATCAACACCCAGATACTTTATTTTCGCATTATTCGGAGCGTTAATCATAACAATACCATCAGCACTAACCCGGTTTTCAGCAGTTCTAATAAAATTAGTTCCGTTAGTTTCGGTCTTTTCATAAGGAGCCAAAAAATTCAAAGAGCTATCTTCGGCCATCTTCAGAACCACTTTATACCCACTCCAGCTATTTAAAGTCAAATATCCATAATTTAAACTACCTTTGAGTGTTTTACTATTAAAAGTAACATTTCCACAGCCAACTTCATCATTATATTGTATATTCTGAATTGACCGAGGATTAATTTTAATATTTGGTTGTCTTAAAACCTCTTTATCATTCACTGATAAAAACCCATCAAAAGTGTAAGAACGAGAAATGATAGGGTAAGCTATTCTCGCATTATTATTCTTAATGCTAATATTCATTTCCGTAAGACTATCTTGTTTTACTTCATCGGTAAATTTAACCTTGAATAAAACCCAAGGTATAGCTTCATCAATTGTATATTTATCAAATTTTGCAAGCTCAGCAGAGTCTTCAGTATATCTCCAATATTCAGCCTTAGATTTATTTGACTTTTCAGCCTT
>USNP01000002.1 GCA_900556165.1 uncultured bacterium | reverse complement strand
CTGAAAGAATTTCAGGTTAAGAATTTCGAAAATAGATACCTTAAGGAAGAGCTTGAGAACTGCGTAATTAGAAACAAGAGGATTTTTAAAGTTGTTTATCTATATGACATTATTAGTATGAACGCTATATCTAATGATGCGCGAGCTAAAAAAATTGAAGAGATTAAGAGTAAATTAAATAAAGAATTCCTTCCACTATTTAAAGCAGGGAAACCAGCTAAAGAGATTGCTCAAAAGGCAAACATAAACAAATTGGCAGATGATTATAAAAAAGGAGATGAATATAAGAAATCTCTTGATATTAATAATATCTATGCTATGTATATAGATCATAAAGGTATATCTCAACTAACCAATGGTGAAGCACCAAGTTGGATTGGTGAATATAAACATGCAAAAGAATATTTTGATGAGAATATTAAAAATAAAGGAGATTACTTTAAAGAAGTTGCCACTCTTGATAATGGTGAAATTGGTATCTATAGATTAGAAGAAAATAGTGGTGAATATATTAGCTGGGATGAATTTTTAGATAAAACTAAAAAAGATAACAATATTTCATTTGATTATAATATTGATAAAAAAGCTTATGCTGATACTGATAAAACGGATTGTAGCAAAACGACAACATTGCACATTGTTACTGTTCCCATAACTGTCTTAGATTCAAGTACGGGACTTCCAATCCAAGGAGCTTCCGTCACATCTTATCAATCCGATACCGATAAAACAGTTAATTGTAGTGGGTCTGACTACGGTTATACTGATAGTAGTGGTACAACTACTATTCGGGGCAATTGTATGGTTTATGGACCATCATTAAGTATATCTGCAAAAAATTATAAATCTAACTCGGGTTCAATTTCTTGGTTTACGGGAGATAACGGAACTACGGTAAATACTCAAACATATTATCTAGATCCAGATATTTACTATGATGAAGAAGTTACTAAGTCGAATGCAAAAACCTCTGGTGATGCTAACACTCAAGTTGCTGTAGGTGGCGGTGGATATAGTTCTAATTCTCGAAGCAATCCAAAAACTGCTCCAGTTGGAAGTACGGTTTCGTTTAAACATGAAATTAATGCTCATGTAAGCTCTAATAATAAAGAGGGTAGTGCTTCGCTAAATTGGAATTCCCAAGGTAATCATAGCGGCTTGTCGAATAGTGGAACTAAGGATTTAGGAAGTAGTTTTAGTGGTTTAGCTCATAGGCAGGTAGATTCATTCTTCGTTTCGAATTCTGACGTTGGTCAAGTTATTTGTGCGAATGTAAATGGTATTATTACACATAAGCCTAAATCAAAAGTGCTGTATGGATATAAGTATTACGGAAACAATCAATGGATCTCAGGAGACCCTAGCATTCGATGGGACGCTGAAACTGAGCAAAATGTTAAAGTTTCGTCAACTGAATCTTGTGTTTATGTTCCATATGAATTTGACCTCATTCCTTGTATCAAAGCTGGAACTGCCAACTGTGGTGGTGTAGATATTCCACAAGAACCTGGCACCACAACACCAGTTACACCAAATATCACAGGTGAAGGAACACCAACTCCTCCAGGATCTCGTTGGGTAATCACTCGCTGGAAGATTCCTGGTAATTTCGAAGGCAATCCAGAAACACCAAAACAGCGCAAAGATAATAATAATAGCAATACTTGTTCGCACTATAATGGTGAATTTGGCGGACATGCAGCTGAATGTAATAGCGGTCAGACATCGACAGGTTCATTCAAAGGTAATCCACCAACAGTGATTGGAACGGATGGAATTACAATTCCAAATAATGCAGAAATTGGCTCGCGCTATTGTATCGGTCTTTCAATTTCGCCATACAAAATGAGTAAAGATGAAAGTCAAGGAGTGCAAAATGCCAAGGTTGGTCACGAATGGCGACATTCCGCTCCGATCTGTGTGCTTGTAGTTAAAAAGCCAAAAATGCAAATTTGGAGCAATGGTATTTATGCTCGTGGTGGAATTAAAACCAGCCGTTCAGACATTGGTGGAAAAACATTTGGTTCTTGGGTAGAATTCGAAGCGCTCGGCGGTAAACCGATTATTGGCTTCAAGACTGAATCTTCACAGAACACAAATAACTTGACTTTCCGAAATGGTATCAACAACGGTGGACGAAGCGCATCAATAGTAGATAAAGGAAGCTGGGGAAGTTGGGGAACTTCAAACAATGTTCAGGGCTTGATTAATTCAATCAAATCGCGCTATCCAAGTTCGAATGCTGCAAAAAATGTTCGAGTTGAAGGAAATTCTGGAGCAAATGCAAACATTGGCGGATTAACTGGAAATGGTACAAATATTTACTACGGAAAAGATATTACAATTACAGGCAATATCGTCAATAGTGAACCAAAAGCAAATGCTGGCGGACAATTTGCGCAAACGATTATTATTGCGGATAATATCAAGATTTCGAAAGATGTTACACGTGTAGACGCTTGGCTAATTGCTTTGGGTGAGATTAATACTTGTCCAGTTGGTAAAACTGATGTAAATGAAATAAACTGTGGTAAACCATTAGCTGTTAACGGTCCGGTTATTGCAAGAACGCTCAATTCTTGGCGAACAGCTGGCTCAAATCCAAACAATCGCGAAGAACCAGCTGAGACCTACAATCAGCGTGCAGATGTGTATTTGTGGGCATATGGTCAAGCAGGCGGCCCAGGTCGAATTATTACAACATACACTAAAGAACTTCCAGTGAGGTATTAAAATGAAGAAAATTTCAGTTTCGAAAAAATTCCACAAAGGCGGTGTTTCGATTTTCATTGTGGTGATTGTAGCGATATTAGTTTCGATTATGGCGGTGAGCTTTCTTCGAATTATGCTTCGCGATCAAGAGCAAGCCAGTAAATTAGATCTTTCTCAAAGTGCTTATGACAGTGCGCAAGCTGGGGTGGAGGACGCAAAACGCTTCCTCCACCGCTACCAGCAGGAATGCGGAAGTGGTACAAACCTTACAACGAATGATTGCAAAAATATGGCTACAGCGATGAATGCAGATAGTACAACAGATTGTTATGTTTTGGCAACAGCAGGAATTGGTAAAAAAGGTAGCGAAACTCAAGTTCAAACTACGACTGGTGGAAATGGTACTTCGAATGATGCCACACTAAACCAGGCTTACACTTGTGTGAAGATTCAAAAAAACACACCAGATTTCTTGGGTAAAGTTGAGGAAGGGCAATCTACAATTGTTCCACTCAAAGGTTCGAAAGAATTTTCACAAGTTCGTATTAGTTGGCACAGCCAAAAGGATTTGACAGACAAAAATAGTAACGTTACTCTGGATGAAATTAATACACCAATGACATCGGGTGTTGATAATAGCTTATTGCTTAGCCGAGAGCAATGGACACGGCGCACTAATTCACCAGCAATTTTGAAAACGCAATTCTTTGGCTATCAAGAAAATATTAAAAATCAAGGTGGTGTTTTGTCTGCTTTGGACAATAATTCATTCACTTCTGGAACTGGTTTAAGTGAAATTATGCTTTTCCCTGCCAGAGGAGTTGAAGCATCGGAAAAGCACCCATTACCACTTTTACGCCGTGGAAATGATGCAAATAAACGCACAAATAACATTAGTCCTGTTAAATGTGAAGAGAATATGACAACAACAGGGCGTGAATATTCTTGCTCAACCACTATTTCTTTAATGCGAAATGTTGCGAGAACGGATGCTGCATATATGCGATTGACGCCAATTTATCGTAGTGCAGATTTTAAAGCAGAACTTCTTGATGATAATAATAACTTAGTTTTCTTTGATGGCGTACAGCCAAAAGTGGACTCAACAGGGCGTGCAAATACACAATTCCGACGCGTGGAAAGTCGAATTTCTTTAGAGGATCAAAACTTCCCATTGCCAGAATTCGCTCTTCAACTTGAAGATGATGGACAACCACTTTGTAAAGATTTCTGGGTAACTAACAAGACTAACAGCGGAATGGATTGTAAGATTCCGTAGATATATTAGGACCTATAAAAGCTCGGTACTGTTCGAGCTTTTTTGGTTGGTAATTTTTTGAAAAAGTAAATTTAAGCGTTTTTTAAGTATAATTCGATATAATGATAATGTAGTATTGCTACAAAGGAGGATTTATGAAAAATACGACTAAAATATATTTAAGCAAACAAGGATTTAAAGAATTAAAAAAGAAAATTACCAAACTAGAGCATGAGCAAAAAATGCTCGAAATGGAGCTTCGAGATGGCGATATTAAAGAAGATTTATTGAGACAGAATGATATTTTTGCGCGAATTGATGCAATTCGAAGTGAAATCAACGAAAAGAATTTCCAAATTCATAATGCTAAAATTTTGCCAAAAAGCAAGAAAAAAGGTTCAAAAGTTTCGATCGGTTCATTTGTGGAGCTTTTCGACCGCGCTACAGGGCGAATTATGAAGTTTAGAATTGTTGAAAGCGTAGAAGCAAATCCGCTTGCAGGGAAGATTTCGGCCGAAAGTCCGCTGGGGAAAAGTGTTCTTGGGCGAACGGTAAATGAAATCGTTAGCTGGACAGCAAATTCACAAAACATGAATATGACACTTGTCGCAATTGGTTAGAGCTTCAAAAATAAGTAAAAGGTGTGTTGTGCGCCTTTTATTTTTTTCAAGATATGCTATACTATTATAGTTATGCTTTTTAAAAATATCTATGCTTTAGACTATTCTATAGTGATGCTCGCGGCAGTTTCCATTGTCGGCAAAATTTCTCGCTGTCGTAGTATTAATATTCCGCGAGAATTAATTAGCTTGATTGAGGTAATTGCTATTTTGGGGATGATTATAGCTGTAATAGGTATGATGAATATTTCGTTTGTTGGTTTGAATTTGAAGGTTTTTGTGCTACTTTTCTTGTCTGGCATTTTATGGGTAACATTTTCATTTATCTTTTTGTCACGAAAAATCTTTCCAGAATATTGGCTCCAAAATACGATTATTTCTTTTAGTCAATCAATTAGAATGACAGCTCCGGCGGTTCTTTTTGCGCAAATGATTGATGAAAAACCAAAGAAACGCAGTGGATTTAATTATAAACAGTTACTTTTCAAACCATTAATGAGTGGTGGAATTGTAACTTTTAGTTGGCTAATTCAGTGTGTATTTTATTTCGAAAGGAGGAAATAAATGGATATTTTACTTTTGGTGGTTGTTATAGTTTTAATAGTGGTTGTGATTTTTCAATCTGTTAGAATTAATAAAATTGCTTTTTCAAAAAATGAAGATCAAAGTGTGAATTTGTTAAAAATGGATGTAATTGAGCTAAATAAGAGCTTAATTAAAATGCGCGAAAATCTTGACGTTAATTTAAATAATTTTAATGAAAAAGTTTCAGAAAAGCTTGAGCGAAATAATTTTCAGTTGCAAAATTCTATGGCAAAACAGATTTCGGAAAGTTCAAAAATTGTTGAAGAGGTTTCGAAAAGGCTGACGAAGTTGGATGAGACGAATAATCGTGTAGTGAATGTTGCGGATGAGTTGAAAACTCTTCAAAATGCGCTTCAAAATCCAAAACAGCGCGGAGTTTTGGGTGAATTTTATCTTGAACAGGTCCTTGAAAATGTTCTACCACCAAATGCTTTTGAAATTCAGTATAAATTTAAAAATAGCGAAATTGTTGATGCAGTAATTTTTCTTGATAAAAATAAGATTTTGCCGGTTGATTCGAAGTTTAGCTTGGAAAATTATAATCGAATGATTGAATCGAAAGGTGAAGATCGAAAGATTTTGGCAAAAAAAGTTCGCGATGATCTGAAAAAACGGATCGATGAAACTTCGAAATATATTCGGCCAAATGAAAATACAATGGATTTTGCGTTTATGTTTATTCCGAGCGAAAGTCTATATTATGACGCTTTGACAGGTGTGGTTGGATCACAAGGCTCAGAACGTGATTTGATTGAGTATGCTTTTCGCGATAAGCACGTGATCGTAGTGAGTCCGACAAGTTTTATGGCATACCTCCAAACAGTTTTGCAAGGTTTAAAATCATTAAAAATTGAAGAGCAGAGCAAGGAGATTCAAAAGCGAGTTGCGCAATTAAACACACATATTTCGAAATACGAAGATTTGATGCAACGGCTTGGAAAATCACTTGGAACAACAGTAAATCATTTTAATAATGCACATAAAGAGCTTGGAAAAATTGATAAAGATGTTATTAAGATTTCGGGTGAAGGAAATGAGTCTGGTGTTGAGCCACAACTACTTGATAAACCAATAGAATAAAAGCAAAAATAAAAGAGCGAACTTTTGAAATTCGCTCTTTTTGAATAACTATTTTTCTTCTTTTTGAATTCCTTTTTCGATAAGTGCTTGTAAGATGAAGCCAAGGATTCCACCGAGTAATGCTGCACCAATGTAGATTGCAATTGCGAAAGGAACATTTTGTCCAGTGATTGTGAACGCTTGAAGTGAAAACGCAATTGCTGGGTTGATAATTGCTGAACCTGATACAAAATTCGCAAGTGTTCCGGCGATCAATAGGGCTGCGAATAATGCGCTACCGACTCCAATCGCTTTTGCGGCTGAGCTTTTCTTTTTGTCTGATGTGATCGAAGCCACAGAGAACGCAAAGATAAATGAGCCGATTAGTTCTGAAATAAGAATAAGTGATTCTTTATTTTTTGGAAGTGGTGCTACGGCGAAAATTTGAGCTTTTTGTTGTCCGTATAATACTGCTTGTTGTGAAACTTCTGGAGCGTTCGAAACAAAAGCATTCATAAGCATAAATACAACCATTGCGCCCAAAATTTGAGCAACGATGTAGAAAATGGCTTTAAGGGTACTAATTCGGCGAGTTGCCCAAGCGCCAACTGTGATTAGTGGATTAACGTGAGCACCACTGATTGCGCCGGCGATCAAAACGATAGTTGAAAGTGTAAATAGAACACTTACAGGTTGACCTTGGCTTGCAAGTACGCTGGCTGCAAGCAGGAATGTTCCAATAAATTCAAGCACAACTGCTGCAATGAAAGATGGTTTCGAAACTTCTTCCAGCGAAAAACTTTTATTTTTTGATACATTTTTTACAGTAGTTTTTACTACTTTTTCAATTTTCGAAACTTCTGTTTCAGCTTTCTTTACTAGGGCTGGTTTCGAAGATTTCTTTGAATTGGCTTTTTTTGACGCCATTTTTCCTCCTTAATTTAAATTATAATTCTATTTTACCATAAACTTTTAGAAAATGCCAAAATCTGATACAATGGAGATATGGCTTTATATGTAAAACAAGATGACAATCGAACGGAACTGCAAGAAAAAATTGCGGCCGAACTTCGTGAAAAACAGATTAAAAATTCGCTTGGCGCAGGTGGATGTATACCCGAAAATAAAGGCGAAATTACTCAACCAGAAGATAGTGTGTATTTCGAAGGAACTAAAGAAACTACCGGATTAGCATTTGTTTGGCTTTTAGTTTTGTTGGCGATTTTAGTTGCGCTTGGGCTTTATGTTTGGGTGGCAGCTCAGAGGGTTTAAATTTTTGAAAATCGACAAAAAATTACAGATGTGATATAATTAAAAATAGCTATGGAACAGATTCAACAGATTAGAGATGAACTTTTGGCTGAACTCAAAACGCTTGAAAATCCAAGTGATATTTTGAAGTCGCCAAAAATTAAGGAACTTTATAAAATTATTCCAACTTTGCCGAATGAACAAAAGGGTGAGTTTGGTGCGAAAGTGAATAATTTGAAAAATGAAATTCAAGCTGAGCTTTCAAAAATTCTTGAAGAAAAAGAAAATGCCGAGATTGAAGAGATTGATATTTCTGCGCCTTTTGCGGAAAGTTCGCGCGATAAAATCGCTGAAAAACCACGACTTTTGAGTGCAAAAAATGGCTCAAAGCATCCACTTCAAAAAGAGCTTGAGAAGGTGGTAGATATTTATACGCGAATGGGATTTGAGGCGATCGAATCTCGCCAGATTGATAACGATTGGAATATGTTTGGCGCGTTAAATTTCCCAGAAAATCACCCAGCTCGTGACGGCTATGATACTTTTCGAACAGAAGAGAATTTTATCCCGCCGGCTCATACTTCAACGATGCAAAACCGCGTTTTAAAGCATGGTAAAAAGCAGCTTGAAGAAGAAGGTCGAATTGCGCATGTTTCTTATGGACGAGTTTTTCGAAATGAAGATTTGGATGCGACACACGAGCATACATTTTATCAATGTGAAGGTGTTTTTGTGAGTGAAAATGCGAATTTGGCA
Source organism: uncultured bacterium (assembly GCA_900556165.1). Lineage (GTDB taxonomy): Bacteria > Patescibacteriota > Saccharimonadia > Saccharimonadales > Saccharimonadaceae > Nanogingivalis. The sequence continues at coordinate 16,076 of USNP01000002.1, read as the reverse complement.
CAAATGCTTGGCACGCTCCACGCTTTTTTCGAGGAATATTATGGTCAAAAATTGGAAATTCGAACCCAGCCAGGATATTTTCCTTTCACTGAACCGAGTCTTGAGTTTTTGATCGAAAAGCCAAAAGCGCTTGGTGGTAAAAAAGGTGAGTGGCTTGAAATGCTTGGTTGCGGAATGATTCATCCAAATGTTCTTGAAGCAGCTGGAATTGATTCGAAAAAATATCGTGGATTTGCTTGGGGTGGTGGAATCGAGCGACTTGTGATGTTAAAGTATGGAATTTCAGATATTCGCTTTTTCGAAAGTGGAAAATTAGAATTTTTGAGGGAGTTTTAAGGAGTAGAAATGATAATTTCAGTAAATTGGCTTAAAAAATTTGTTCCGAATTTGCCGGAGATTGGTGAACTTTCGAAATTAATCGGCGCGCGTTTGGTTGAGATTGAGAGTGTTGAAGATCTAGGTGAAAAATACAAAGATGCGATTATTGCGAAAGTAATTTCGGTGAAAAAGGTTGAAAATTCCGACCATTTGAATTTGTGTAAAATTGATGATGGCGGCGTACGAAAAGATATTGAACGTGATGAGGATGGTTTTGTTCAAGTTGTCTGCGGTGCTCCAAATGTGCGAGCGGGGATTTTTGTGGCATGGCTTCCACCAGAATCGATCGTGCCAGAAACTTTTGGTGGCGAGAATTTTAAACTTGGTGCACGAAAATTGATGGGTAATATGAGTAACGGTATGATTGCTAGTCTTCGTGAACTTGGTTTGGGTGACGAGCATGATGGAATTCTTGAAGTTTCGCCAGAGGTTTTTAAAAACGGAATTCAAGCTGGTGATTCTTTTGCGGAAAAGTTCGAATTAAATGATTTTTTACTCGAAGTTGAAAATAAAAGCTTGACACATCGACCAGATTGTTTTGGGATTGTTGGCTTTGCTCGTGAAGTTGCAGGAATTTTAGGTGAAGAATTTATTGAGCCAGAATTTATCAAAGGTTCGAATTTCAAAGGTGTTGAAGATCGAAAAATTGATATTGAAATTCGAAATCCTAAAATTTGTGAACGCTATACTGCGGCGATTTTTGATGTTTCAAATATTTTGAAAAATCCAAATTTGACGATTGAAAAAACTTATATTTTGCGTTCTGGAATGCGACTGATTGATGAAATTACAGATTTGGCGAATAAAATCATGTTCGAAACTGCTCAACCACTTCACACTTTTGATCTTGAAAAACTTGAAAAATTAAATGGTTCGAGTGATATTAAAATTGTTGTTCGAAACGCTTTCGAGGGTGAAGAGCTTGAACTTTTGGATGGCAAAAAAATCAAAATGAACGAAAAAGATATTGTGATTGCAACTGGTGAAAGTGGTGAAATTGCGATCGCATTGGCTGGTGCGATGGGTGGAATTTCAACTGCAATCGATGAAAATACTTCGAAGATTTTAGTTGAAAGCGCAACATTTAATCTTTATAATTTACGAAACACTCAAATGCGACACGGAATTTTCAGTGAGGCGATTACGCGTTTTACGAAAGGAATTCCGCAGATGCTTTCGCGAAAAGTTCTTGATTTGTTTGCTGAAGATATTTTGGCGATGGGTGGTAAAAGTTTAAGTTTGGTTGCAGATTCTAAGGATAATGATTATCGAGAGCAACTTAAAATTTCAGTTTCAAATGATGAGATTAATCAAGTTTTGGGAACTGATTTTTCGAACGATCAAATTCACCGAACACTTGAAAATGTCGGAATTTTAACTGAAAATGAAAATTCTGAAACTTTTTTGGTACCATTTTGGCGAAACGATCTTCACATTAAAGAAGACTTGATCGAGGAAGTTGGCCGATTGAATGGCTATGATAATATTGCTTTACAGCTTCCGGAGCGAACTTTTAAGGCGGTTAAAAAAGCTAAAATTGACCTGCTTCAATCTGAAATTCGTGAAATTTTAACTGCTGGTGGCGCAAATGAGATTTTGACTTATAGCTTTATTCATGGAGATTTGCTTGAAAAAGTTGATCAAGATTCACAAAATTCATATAAAATCGTGAATTCGATTTCGCCAGATTTGCAATATTATCGCCAAACCTTAACGCCGAGCTTGCTTTCAAAAATTAGCCAGAATATTCGTGCAGGTTTTGGTGAATTTGCAATATTTGAAATGAATAAAATTACCGAAAAATCACTTGGTTTGAACGAGGAAAATGTTCCGATTGAACAGAAAAAGCTTGCTTTTGTGTATGTGAATAATAAGGGTGAAAATGCATTTTATCAAGCGAAGAATTATGCAGATTTTTTGTTTAAAAAGCTTGGAATTGAAGCCGATTTTTCAAAATTTAATCTTGAAAAATCTCCGCTTTCAACCGAATTTGAAGCAAAACGCTCGGCAGTGATTGAGATTCTGAATAATGGCAAAAAAATAACTCTTGGCGTAATTGGTGAATTTAAAAAATCTGTTCAAAAATCGCTAAAATTACCAGAGGCGACTTCCGGTTTTGAGCTTGATTTAAATATCTTATTGGAAAATTTGGCTGGCTCAAATGTGAAAATAAAGAATTTTTCAAAATTTCAATCTGTTGAGAGAGATATTTCGATTAATGTTGATGAAAAACGAGAATTTTCAGAGATTTTTAATATTTTCGAAAATATTTCTGACAAGTTTGAGAATGTCGAAATTGAAGTTTTGCCGATCGATATTTTTAAAAATAGTGATGGGACGAAAAATGTTTCGATTCGATTCAAAATTACACCTTTCGAAAAAACTTTGACTGGTGAAGAAATTCATGAAATTGTTCAAAAAATTGAAGAATTAGCGCAAAATAATGGTGGAAAAATAATTTAGGAGGGAAAAATGGCTAATAAAAAACAAAATTCGCTACAAACTAATACGCCCGCTTGGCAACGGTATTCAATCTGGGGAATTCTAATTTTAACAGTAGTTTCAACAGTAGCGCTTTATGCTTCATCATTTTTACAAACTCAAAGTCATTATGATGATCAGAAAAAACAGTCGCAAATTTTGAAAAAATATCAAGAATATCAGAAAAAAGTTGAGGCTCAGGGAAAAGAACTTTCGGCGAAATATTATGATAGTTTTAAAGAATATGAAAAAGCGCCAGTTGCATTTAATGCTGCAAGTGTAAAAGAGCTTTCAAAAAAGGATTTAAAAGAGGGTGACGGAGAAGAATTTAACGATTCAACAACGAAATTCCAAGCTTATTATATTGGGTGGAAACCTGATGGTGTTGTTTTTGATGGAAGTTTTGAAAAAGGTGCTTTAAAATCGCCAGCAGTTTTTCATAAAGATGGCGAAAAATGGGGTTTGATTGAAGGTTGGAGTGAAGGTTTGAAAGGTATGAAAGTTGGTGGAATCCGTGAATTGACGATTCCGTCAGATAAAGCATATGGTACGCAAGGTTCAGTCGGAAATGAAGATTCTTCGAAAAATATTGGGCCAAATACACCTTTGAAATTTATTATAATGTTGATCCCAGAGTTCAAAGAAATCCCACAACCAAATCTTGAAGGGATTCAATAATGACTGATTTGGTAATTATTGGTTCAGGTCCTTCAGCTTTAAGTGCTGCAATTTACGCGGCACGCGACGGTTTAAGTGTGCAAGTTTTTGAAAAAGCTGCTTTTGGTGGAATCGCTACAACTTCAGATTTAATTGAAAATTACCCAGGATTTAATGATGGAATTTCAGGGCTTGAACTTTCGAAAAAAATGCGAATTCAGGCAGAAAAATTTGGTGCAAAATTTGATTATGGCGAAGTTTTAGCTTTTGAAAATAAAGAAGATTTTGTCGAGTTGAATATTGATGGCGATAATTTTATTGCAAAAACGGTTTTAATTGCAACTGGAAATTCCTATCGAACACTTGGACTGCCAAGAGAAGAAGAATTTTTTGGTCGCGGAGTTCATACTTGCGCAACTTGCGACGGTCCGTTTTATGCCGGAAAAGATTTGATTGCTGTGGGGGGTGGAAATTCGGCGATAACCGAGGCTTTGTTTTTGAGTCGATTTTCGAAGGTTAAATTGTTGGTTCGTGGAGAAATATCAGCACAGGAAGTTCTTCAGAAAAGGTTATTTGAAGCTGTTGAAGAAGGGAAAATAGAAGTTTTCTTGAAGGCGGAAATTCAAGAATTTTTGTTCGAAAAAACAGATTTAGGCGAAAAAATTGTGGGTGCGCGAGTTTTACAAAAATTTGAAGATGGCGAAAAGGTTTTCGAGATTCCAACCGCTGCAATTTTTGAATTTATCGGTTTATTGCCAAATTCTAATTTTGCAAAAAACTCTGGTGTTGAAGTTAATTCTCGCGGAGAAATTATCATTGATGAAAGTTTTCAAACAAATTTGCCAAGGATTTATGCGTCTGGCGATATACTAGAAAATGCACAAAAGCAAATTGTAGTGGCGGCATCAACTGGGGCACAGGCGGCGATTAAAATTTCAGATTTCATTCATAGTCAAAAATAGGGTACAACGCCCTATTTTAATTTTCGAAAAAATAAAAAGTGAAAAATATCTTTTAGCGTGATATAATGGAAACAATGAAGAAATTAGTAATTATTGATGGAAAAAGCGTATTTTATAGGGGTTATTACGCTATGAAAAATTTAAGTCTTGAAGATGGCACGCCAACGGGCGGAGTTTATGGATTTGCAAGTCTGGCTTTCGAGGTAATTCGAAAACTTAAACCAGATTATGTTGTGGTGGCATGGGATAAAAAGGGAACTTCGACTGCGAAAAGGAGCGCGATTTACCCTGAATATAAAGCTGGTCGAAAAAAAGCACCAGATGATTTTTATGAACAAATTCCGCTTTTGAAGGATTTTTTGAAGACTTTAGGTTGGCCACTTTTCGAAACCGATGGATATGAGGCTGATGATATTTTAGGAACTTTGGCGGTTCAGGCGAATAAACTTGGGGTTGAAGCGAATCTGATTACATCTGACTTAGATATGTTGCAATTGATTGATGAAAACACAAAAGTTTTTGCAATGAAGCGAGGTTTTTCGGATATTGAGGAATTTGATCTCGAATATTTCGAAAAAAAATATGGCTTAAAACAATCACAGTTCCTTGATTTAAAAGCTCTTCAAGGTGATTCGAGCGATAACATACCAGGTGTTCCTGGGATTGGTCCAAAAACTGCAACACAACTTTTAAATGAATTCTTCACGTTGGAAGAGATTTATGAAAATCTCGAAAAGATCAAGCCAGCTTGGCGAAAAAAACTTGAAGAGGGAAAAGATTTGGCGTTTATGAGTAAAAAAGTTGCAAAGATTTTTCTTGATGCACCGGTTGAGATTGATTTTGATGCAGCAGATATTCGGAATTTTGATTATGAAAATGTCTTGAAAGAGCTTCGAAAACTCGAATTTAACTCTTTGGTGCGAAAAATTCCAAAAGAAATGAAAATTGGAATGCTACAAGGTAAGAATGAAAATCAAATTGGACTTTTTAGCGAAGAAGAAACGGAAAATTTTTCGAATGTTGAAATTTTGCCGGAAATTTCAGCGGAGGATTTTTTTGCAAAAAAGCAAAGTTTGGTGTTTTTTGATTTTGATGAAAATCGGCGGGAAATTCTGGTTTCAAATTTCGAAAATCTTGCAAAGTTTGATTTGGTAGATTTTTCAAAGTTTGGCCGAAATTTTGAAAGTACAAAAACGGTATTTTTTAATTCAAAAAATACTTTTCATAAACTTTTTGAGGTGGGCGAAGAGTTTTGCGGTTGGAGCGAGATTTATGATATTGAACAGATGGAATTTTTATTAAATGCGTTAATTCGCGATAAAACTTTGAGCGGAATTTTTGGCGAAAAAGTTGATGAAAGTGATTCGAAAATTCGTATTTCTGTGATGCGGATAATTTTTGAACGGCAATATAAAAAGCTTGAAAATTTGCCAAAAATTCGTGAAGTTGCCGAAAAATTAGATTTTCCGATGAGTAAAGTTTTGTTCAAAATGGAAAAAGCTGGCGTTGAGATTTGCCCTGATATTTTTGCAAAAATGAGTGTTGAATTTGCGGGCGAGATTTCGAAAATTGAAAAAGAAATCTTTGAAATTGCTGGCCGAGAATTTAATGTAGCGAGTCCGCTTCAGCTATCAAAAATACTTTTTGAAGATTTGGGGTTACCAACGAAAGGAATTAAAAAATCGAAAAATGGTTTTTCGACAGGTCAAAAAGAGCTTGACAAATTGCGAGAGTTTAGCCCGATAATTGAGAAAATTGAGCAATTCCGTGAGTTTTCGAAATTGAAAAATACTTATGTTGATGCCTTACCAAAACTTGCGGACAAGAATAATCGCATTCACAGCACTTTTGCACAAGATATAACGACAACTGGGAGGCTTTCTTCAAGCAATCCAAACTTGCAAAATATTCCAATTCGTTCTAAGCTTGGGCGACGGATTCGCGAAGGCTTTATTGCGAAAAAAGGAAAAACTTTAGTTTCAGCGGACTATTCACAATTTGAATTGCGACTTGCGGCGGTACTCTCTGGTGATCAGGTTTTAATTGAGACTTTTGAAAATGATCTGGATATTCACGCAAAAACGGCGAGCGAAGTTTTTGGTGTTGAAATGATTAAAATTTCGAAAGAACAGCGGCGAGTTGGTAAAATTATTAATTTTAGCGTGCTTTATGGCGTGGGTGCACATAACCTTTCGAATACGATTGGTGTTGGTTTTGGTGAGGCGAAAAATTACATCGAGGAATATTTTAATGCGCATGAGCCGATTCGAAAATTTATGGATGAAACTTTAGAAAACGCGAAAGAAGTTGGTTATGTTGAGACTTTCTTTGGGCGAAGGCGACCTACACCAGATGTAAATTCGAGCAATTTTATGGTTCGCGAGATGGCTAAACGTGCAGCGCAAAATATGCCAATTCAGGGAACCGAGGCTGATTTAATGAAGCGTGCGATGTTGGCGGTTGATAAAAAAATTAAGCAAGCTGGCTTGGGAGAGCAGATTTTACAGATTCATGATTCAATTTTAGTGGAAGCTTCGCCAGAACTTGCCGAAAAAGTTGCGGAAATTTTAAAACGTGAGATGGAAAATGTAGCACCAGAGTTGAAGGTCAAGTTGAAAGTTGATGTTTCTATCGGTGATAGTTGGCTGGCAATTTAAATGTAGTTTTCGGAAGCTTGATTTTTAAAGTGCTTTTGGTTATAATTAAGGTATTGAAAATGTTTTTAAAATTTGGGAGGGATAAAATGACTAAACATAAAATTTTGTTTGGTGTAGTTTTGTTGATTGCGGTTGTGAGTTCTGGTTTGAATGTAGTGCAAGTGATCAAAAATAAAAATGATATAAATGCAATAAAAAGCTATGTTGGTTCGGTTTGTGGTGATGAAATGATCAAGAAATATAACGATCTTGGTTATAATAGTACGAAGGAAAATTATCCAGAAAAAGCTAAGGCTATTAGTGAAGAGGTTTCGAAAAAAGTTGATAACGAAAAAGATGTGAATTGTGTAACAATTCGTTTTTTGGCTGGTACAAATAACCAAGAAGAAGCTTATAAAAAGCTTGAAGCTTTTGTAAACAAGGGCGAGAACCCAAGTTTGAAGATTAAAGGTGTTGGAAGTCTGGAAAAGATGTCTCCATCGAATTTAAAATTGAATAATGTCGGAGATGTATTTTAATGATTAAGAAAAATATAGGTATTTTTGCTTTATTTTTCTCTATTTTTATATTATTTGCTTTTTCAAAAAATGCTAGTGCGGCTGTTCCATCGAGCGTTATCGATCAACTTACCGATGCTTGTAGGGGTGGGTGGATTATGGAGAAGAATTTTGATGGTAGTGAATCTAAATTTGAAAAATATAGTGGAACTAATAACTTTATTACTACAAACTGGATTTCTTCTGATTGGGCTGGAAACAATGTTATTAACTCGGTTTATAATAAGAATGATTTTAAGATAAGTAAGGAAAATAGAACCTTTTATTTTAATATAGCAGGAGTTTCTTGTCTTAACCAAACTAAATCTGGTTCTGCAACAAATGTTAGGATTCAGAATGGTGTTGGTGATTCTTGGATGCTTGAAGGTGGTGCAGTTTTTGGATATGCCGGGCAGGGTTCAGTTCATAACTTTAGTCTTGGTCCTGGTCAAATTGGGCGAATTGGTGTTTTTGAAGTTAAAATCAAAGAGTCTGAAATTGAAAAATTACAGGATGGAAAAATTATAAGTTTTGATGTTAATCAATGTGCTGCTGGATATCCGGGTTCAAATTATTCGGCGGGACTTGATGTTGTTCAGATACCTGCTATTGCTCCTGGGTTTTGCTATCGTTTTACTGCTCAAGTAAAAGTTAAAGCCCCTGTAAAATTCAAGGTTGAAAAATCAACTAAAGCGGCGGTTTTGAATTCGAATCAGTGGCTCAATTCGAATGATAGTCGTTTTAAAACAAATGGTCGTCGAAATCCGCAAACCGCAAAAGTTGGCCAGTGGGTCTCGTTCAATCACAAAGTTACAGCAAAAGATTTTAATCGAGGTAATGTTTCTGGTCGCGCAACATATAATACTACGCAGGACACAGGCTCTGGATATCAAACCACAACGAATTATCGCGGGGAATTTAGTTGGTATCGAGGATGGCAAGGACAACTTGATATAATTAATCAAGGAAAAATTTCAGATAGCGTTAATGCGACTAATCCAGAAAATGAAGTGATTCGAATCACTCGTGAGATGGCCGGAAAAACAATTTGTTCGCGAATGAACTTTAAAATTTGGGCTGGCGATATTGATAACGTAAACCGATATCAAAGTGTAACAGATGAAGCTTGTGTTTATGTTCCGTATGAATTTGATATAACGCCTTGTGTACGAATTGATAAAATTCGAAATTGTTCGGGTGGTGATTTAGATATTCCAGTTGATGGAAAAATTCCACCAGATCCGAATGATGGTGAGGAAATTCGAATTCCAGAAGATGGGACAGTAACTTCGAAAATTAGATACAAGGTAACAACTTGGCGAGTTTCAGCGGATAAAGAAAACTTTTTAACTAGGAATAATAAGCGAGATAATGAAAATGGCGACACTTGTGCGGCTTCAAATTATTATTATCAAGATTATCAAGGTGTTCAAAATTGTCGTGTCGTGCGAGAAGATAATTCTGGAAAATCTTACTCAAGAGATGTAAAAGTGGCGGATTATATTCCAGAAATTGAAGATGGGGTTGAAGCTGGAACTAGATATTGTGTTGCGCTTTCAATTTCACCCTACAAAATGACAGCAAATCAAACGCGTGAACAACAAGCGCAGAATACTCGACAATGGCGACATAGCGCTCCAATTTGTATCAAGGTTGTGAAAAAGCCAAAAGTACAATTTTGGGGAAATGGTGTTTATTCAAAAGGCGGAATTCGCACGAGTTTGTCTTCAACTAAACAGGGGCTTTTTGGCTCTTGGGTTGAGTACGAAGCACTTTCAGCGGTGAAAATTCGAGATTTTCGAACAGAATCTTCGCAAAATACAAGAAGATTAGCGATAGAAGACTATACTTCGACAGGAATTTTTGGCCAAGGTCGTTCGAGCATTGATTCGATAATTGCAAGTATCTCAGCAAAATTCCCACGAAGAAATATTGACAACACGAATCTCTCAGTGGAAGTTTTAAATGGAGATAATGAAACTTTGCGAGCTGGAATTACGGCAGATAAACAAACGCGTGTGATTTATGGTAAGAATATTCAAATTGCGAACAATATTGTAAATGCAGATCGTATCGTAAATCGTGATTCTGATTTTCGACAGATTATCATTATTGCGGATGGTGATATTACGATCAACCAAAATGTAACGCGAGTTGATGCTTGGTTAATTGCACGTGGAACGATCAATACTTGTGTGGTGAATGGTGCTCAGAATGCGAATAATGTAAATACTCAAAATTGTGATAATCAGTTGCGAATTCGCGGTGGAACGATTTCGGATAGTTTGAAATTATGGCGAACGGCTGGTTCTGACGGAAAAACTCGAGATCAGCTTACGAGTCCAGCGGAGATTTTCAATCAATCGGCAGATACATATTTGTGGGCACAAACTCAATCTGGCGGTGAGGGTAAAATCGTGACAACTTATACAAAAGAACTTCCAGTGAGGTATTAATTATGGTGAAAATGATTAATTTTAGAAAAGGTGGTATTTCGATTTTTGTCGTGATTATGGTGAGTATTTTGGTTTCAATTATGTCGGTGGGTTTTTTGCGACTTATGTTAAGAGACCAAGAGCAGGCGAGCAAGCTTGATCTCTCGCAAAGTGCTTATGATAGTGCGCAAGCAGGAATTGAAGATGCAAAAAGATTTTTGCGAATTTATCGTGGAGCTTGCAATGGTAGAGCAGTAGGAAATAAGGTTTTTGAAGGTAGAACTTATGACTGTGATGCAATGCATCGAGCAGTTCAAGGGGGTGATTGTTATACTTTGGCGACTGCTGGAATTGGTGTGAATGGTGCAGAAACAATTATTCAAACCACAAACGGAACCGGTGGCACAAGTAATGATGCAAATCTCAACCAAGCTTATACTTGCGTAAAAATTCAAATGAATACGGCTGATTTCTTGGGTCGAGCCAATGAAGGAGCGCCTTCAGTTGTGAGTTTGAGAGGTGTTTCTAGATTTAATCAGGTGAAGATCAGTTGGCATTCGAAAGAGAATTTAGCTAATGGTACAAATATTTCGCTCGATTCAGTGAATAATCCAAATATGCGACCAGACTTCATTAAAAATTGGCGTTCGAAAAACCGCCCAGCGATTATCAAGGCTCAGCTTTATGGTTATGTTCCGGGAAATCCAAATTCTTCAACAAGTATGGATACGCCGTATTCTGACGATGGAAATGGTTCAGCGGAGATGTTATTATATCCTGCGAATGGATCAGACTTAAAAGTTTCGAATAATTCAAATTTACCAACTGTTCGCCGAGATGAAAATTCTTCGAACGCAACAACTGATTATACTTTTACGAGATGTTTAAATCGGCTTGATGCTTCCTCGAACGCTTATGCTTGCGAAATGGTGATCAATATTGGGCGTGAGGTTTCAGTAAATGATATGGCTTATTTGCGATTAACTCCGATGATGAATGAGGCTGATTTTAAGGTTCAGCTAATGAAAAACAGTGCAATAGTTGATTTTAATGGTTCACAGCCGAAAGTTGATTCGACTGGTCGTGCAAACACGCAATTTCGAAGAGTTGAGGGGCGAGTTGGATTTCATGATACAAACTTTCCAGTTCCACTTTTCTCAGCTCAAACTGAGGGAAGCGAACCAATCTGTAAAGATTTTTCAACAACCAAAATTAGAAATAGCGGATTGGATTGTAGAATTTAAGATATAATAAAATAGCCTTTTGAAAGGCTATTTTATGTTGCTATTTTGCGTATTCGATTGCTCGTGTTTCACGAATTATATTAACTTTGATTACACCAGGATATTGCATTGTACTTTCAATCTTATCAGCAATATCGCGTGCCATTTTGATCGCAGAAAGATCGTCGACAGTTTCGGGGGCTACAATTACACGGATTTCACGCCCAGCTGAAATTGCGTAAGCTTTATTAATTCCCTTGAAGCTGGTTGCGACATTTTCGAGTTCACGCATTCTTTCGACAAAATTCTCAGCTGAAGCATTTCGTGTTCCTGGTCGGGAAGCACTCATTGCGTCGGTGATTTTAACGATAATTGCTTCGACAGTTGTCGCTTCAACATCTTCGTGGTGAGCGGCGATTGCATTCACTACGCGTGGATCCATTCCGTATTTCTCAGCAAGTTCAGCGCCAATTTGAGCATGTTTGCCTTCGATTTTATGTGTAACGGCTTTTCCGATATCGTGGAATAATGCGGCAGTTTTTGCAATTTTAATATTTGCGCCGATTTCTTCAGCAATTAAACCTGCAACATTGGCCATCTCAGTTGAATGCTTGAGAACATTTTGGCCATAGCTTGTTCGAAATTTAAGCTCCCCAAGAAGTCGTAACATTTCGCGGGGAAGTCCAGAAAGTCCAACTTCGCGCGCTGCATCTTCGCCGGCTCGATTGATTTCTTTATTAATTTCACGTTCGGCTTTTTCAACAACTTCTTCAATTCGAGCAGGATTAATTCTTCCATCTTTCATGAGTAGCTCGAGAGAAAGTCTTGCAACTTGGCGACGAACTGGATCGAAACTTGAAAGCACAACCATTCCCGGTGTATCATCAACAAGGATGTCAACACCAGTTTCGCGCTGTAAGGCTTGAATATTTCGCCCCTCTTTACCAATAATTCGACCCTTCATTTCGTCGTCGGGAAGTTTGAGTGCAGTTACAGTTCTTTCAGCAGTCACTTCGCTTGAGATTCTCTCCATCGCTGAAACTAAAATTGCTTGAGCGCGCTCTTCGGCATCTTCGGTGGCATTTTTTTGAAGTTTTGCAACGAGATTGATCATATCTTGAGTCATATCTTTTTCAGTAGCTTTCATTACTTTTTCGGCTGCTTCTTTTTTTGAAAGTTTTGCTATTTTCTCAAGCTTTTCGGTCTGTTTTTTTCGAATTTCTAGGATCTCATTTTTTAGCTTTTCAACTTCTAGCTCATCGTTTCGAAGTTTTTCGGTTCGTAAATCAATCTGGTCGAATTTTCGATCAAGAGATTCTTCACGTTCGGCGAGGCGATCTTCGGTTTTTCGAATTTCTCTTCGTCGCTCTGAAGCATCTTCATTAGCTTTATCTGTAATTTTTAAAGCTTTTTCATTCGCTCTCTCTAATATTTCAGCTGATTTTTTTCGAGCTTCAGCAATGATTTTGTCTGAATTATTTTTTGCATTTGCGGTTTTAACTTTTTGATACGCAAAAACTCCACTGCCGCCAAAGATGACGCCAAGCGCAGCTATAATTATTTCCATATTGTTCCTTTCATCAATAAATATTTTAAAAAATCAAAAGCAATTATTATGCCTAAGACTATTTTATCATAAAAATTTTTAAATTTCAAAATTGCGAAAAATATTTTTTTGGTGTATAATTTAATTATGTTTATGTCTTTTTTAAGTTGGTGGTATGGAAAAGGCTTGGCTTGGCGCGCCGAGAAAATTTTGGACGGAATTGGGCGTTCAATTGACACTTTTTCGCTGGGGCTATTGCTAAAAACTTGGTTTGCACCTTTTCGACAAATTGATGCGCTTGGAATCGCAAATGCTTCGCTTGAAGTTCGAATAAAAAAGTTTTTCGATAAACTTTTTTCGAGGTTTATCGGGGCTTTTTTACGAACAATAATAATGATAATCGGGGTTTTTTATATCAGTTTTAAAGCGATTTGGGGGGTGATAATGTTGATTTTGTGGCTGATTTTACCAATTTTGCCAATTATTCTCGTTATGATTTTTATAACAGGGTGGACACCAAAAATTATTCCAAAAATACGTGAAGATTTTAAAAATTGGCAAAAAAATACGCCAACAAAAGAAATTAAACCAACAAAAGGAAAAAGGAGCTTATTGCTGTGAGTTTTAACTATAGTCATTTACGTGCAAAAAAATCTCGCTTAATGAACGGTTTGAGACCATTTTTATTTTTGCTTAAACTTTTGAAAATTATTGGGATTTTGAGCGGATTTTCATTAATTTTAATTGATTCAGTTTATGGTTGGTTGATTTTAAGCCTTTCTGTCCTTGTTGCGATTTTTATTCATTGGTGGAATGGAGAATTGCACCGTTTGGCACCAGGATTAGAAACGACAATCGAGGAGCGAATGGCAAGCAATATTTTGGGTAAGCTTTCAAAAAATCCAACTAGTGAACAGATTGTGAAGATTGTGCTTGAAAGTTCAGGTGGAAAATTTATTGTGGCGCGTTTCGGGCTTGGAAAAACTACAATCGAGAGTTTAGCTCAGATTCCGCAAAATTCGCCTGAGCAGATCTTTCAAGCTGCGCTTCAAATTCAACAAAAGTTAGAAACGAAAACCGTTTCCGGATCAGTTTTAGCGCTTGCGATTATTCGTAATTTTCCAAATTTCGAAAATCTGCTCGCTCAATTTTATATTGATTTCGAAGATTTGGAACGAGGAGTTTTATGGCACGATCATATTTTTTCGCTAATTAATCAGTCGAAAATCCCGATAAAAACTGGTGGAATTGCGCGCGATTGGTCGTTTGGTTATACGCCAACTTTGAATCGTTTTGGAACAAATATTACAAGTCAAGTTTCGAATAATATCTTAATGTCTTCGAATTTGGAACAACACAAAGATCTTGTTTTGAAAATGGTTGAGCAATTTAGCGGAAATGGCAAGCAGAATATTGCTCTGATCGGTATTGATGGTGTGGGAAAAACAACTGTTGTGAATTCTTTTGCAGCAAAAATTGCGAATGGTAGCGAGAAAATTCCTTCAAATCTGAGATATCGTCAGGTTATTTCACTTGATGCTTCGTCATTGATTGCAGCAGCACCAGGGCGTGGTGAAATCGAAAATCTTTTGAATTATATATTAAACGAAGCTTATGCTGCTAAAAATATAATTATCTGCCTTGATAATGCACAGCTATTTTTTGAAGATGGTGTTGGTTCAGTTGATGTTTCGAATTTGCTTCTACCAATTATTCAAGCGGGTGCTTTAAGGATGATTTTAACACTTGATGAACAGAGATTTTTACAGATTTCAGCTAAAAATCCAGCTCTTGCGCAGGCAATGAATCGACTTCAAGTTAAGCCAGCTAATTATGATGAAACTTTGGCTGTTATGCAGGATAAATTGTTGGTTTTCGAACATCAAAACGGTGTTTTTTATCAATTTCAAGCTCTGAAAGAAGCTTTTAGATTGAGTGAGAGATATATTTTTGATCTTGAAATGCCAGGTAGAGCCGTTCGGTTGCTTGAAATGTCGGCAGGTTTTGCAGATAATAAAATTGTAACGGCAAGTTCGGTTGGGCGCGCGGTTGAGCAAACAATGAATGTGAAAGTTGCAACGGCAGACATTAATGAGGAAAAGGAGACTTTACTAAATCTTGAAAATCTTCTTCATGCGAGAATGGTTGGCCAAGAGAAGGCAGTTTCAGCTGTGGCGAATGCTTTGCGTCGTGCGAGAACTGGTGTTCGAAATCAGAATCGACCAATTGGGACATTCTTGTTTCTTGGTCCAACCGGTGTTGGAAAAACTGAGCTTTCGAAGGCACTCTCAGAAGTTTATTTTAATGGTGAGAATAATATAGTTCGCCTCGATTTGAACGAATTTGTTAATCTTGAGGATGTTTCTCGATTGATTGCTGATGGTGCGCGTGATTCGAGTTCTTTGACCGCGCAGATGATGAAAAAGCCTTTTTCTGTGGTTCTTTTAGACGAAATTGAAAAAGCCCACCCAAATGTCTTAACGGCACTTTTGCAGGTTTTGGACGAAGGGATTTTGCGTGATGAAAAAAACCGAGAAGTTTCATTTCGAGATGCGATTATTATTGCAACATCAAATGCTGGCGCTGAGAGGATTCAAGAATTGATTTCTCGCGGCTATGATTCCTCAAGTGCAGAAGAAGTTATTGTGAATGATTTAATTGCGAGCCACGAATTTCGCCCAGAGTTTTTAAACCGTTTTGATGAAATTGTAGTTTTTGAGCCGCTAACTAAGAAAAACTTGTTACAGATAATAGACTTGATGGTTGCTGGGGTGAATAAAACTCTCGCAGGGCAAAAAATCACAGTTTCGGTTTCTCCAGAAGCTAAGCTTTTGTTGGCAGAAATGGGATATGATCCTAAATTAGGCGCGCGTCCAATGAGACGAGTAATTCAGCGAGTTGTTGAAAATACTATTGCACGAAAAATGCTTTCAGGTGAAGCACAGGCTGGGGCGAATATTGAAATTACTCCAGAAATTGTTCAGGGAATGTAACAAAAAAATAAAATCGGCGATTAGATGAATCGTCGATTTTTTAAGTCTAATTTTGGAGGGCCAGGAGGGGCTCGAACCCTCGACACCCTGCTTAAGAGGCAGGTGCTCTAACCGGCTGAGCTACTGGCCCAACACAACAATTATAGCATATTTTTTTTCGAAAATAAAGGACTTTTAGTAATTTTCTGGTTGGATTTTATAAATAAAA
>USNP01000001.1 GCA_900556165.1 uncultured bacterium | reverse complement strand
ATTTAATTAGCGTCAGTTTGTAGTGCAAATAATAAAAAGCCCCGCACTAAGTCGGGGTTAGTTTGTTTTAGCCTTCTATTCCTTCTGCCTGGAGTGCTTCCTTGTAATTATTCAGAACCCAGTCTTCGAGTTCAGTATTAACCCAGTTTTCGATTCTTCGCAATTCATCCCATTCAGATAATCTGCGCACTATAGGATAGCTGTCTTCTATGAAAGACTTGGTGCGGTAGCAAATGTAAATAACTTGTCCACTGATCATTATCTAAGAAAACAGTACGTGCTGCTGATTGCTGGTTTAGAGATATTCTGATCGTAATTCTTCCATATTTAGGAACATAGTAGCAGAACTCAAACTGACCAAATTTTATTTCATCAAAGAAAACAACATCATTCTTACGGATATTACTCAAAACAATATTGAGTTTTTCCCTTACGCGACGAAGAATATACTTCTCTTTTTCTCTAATTTCTATGAATTCAATGTCTTTCAACCATTTTTCTTGATTTGGAATTTCAATTATACTTTTAATTTTCATTTAAGGTTCGCTTTCTAATAATTCTCACATTTTAATATTACCGTCACTAGAATTTTTTTGCGCCAGTAATTATTTTTCCTCCTTATAAGTATTTAAAACATGCGAATTATGAATATATTCTAACATAAATACAATAAAAAGTCAAGTAAAAACCGCCATTCTCTGGCGGTAACACTTTTATAAAATTTCAAAAGCTTTTTGCACTTTTTCAAGCTCGGCTTTTTTATTTGAAAGCTCTTCACGTGTTTCGGCGACTAATTCAGCTGGTGCTTTTGCAACATAGTTTTCGTTTGAAAGTCGTTTTTCTAGAAGATTGATTTCGTTCGAAATTTTATTGATTCGCTCGGCTAAATCATTTTTATACTCAGTTAGAATTTTGGCTGGCACATCGAGATAAGCTCCCAAGCCGCTGGCGGCAAGACTAAATCCGTGCGGCGCATCGGTTTCGACGATTTCTGGCACGCGTGAAAGGTGTCGAATTGTTTCAGCATTTTTCGAAATCAGTTCATCTTTTTCGAAAAGTAAATTGTAGCGTTTTTTGCCAGGTAGTTCTGCTGTGATGAAGCGAACTTCGCTCACTAAATCTTGAATTCGCTCAAATTGAAGCGCTTCGAATTCATTGAACTCTAACGATTCGGCTAGTTTTTCGTTTGCAAGAATTCCCTCTGTCCAGGGTAAAGTTTGCCAAATTGTTTCGGTTACAAATGGCGCAAATGGATGCGTGATTTTTAGACAAGTTTCAAGTACCCAAGCCAGAAGTTCTGGATTTTCTTGCGTTTTCGAAGCCTCAATATACCAATCGGCAACTGTGCTCCAAATAGTGTGATAAACAGTTTCAGAAGCCTCAGCAAAGCGATAATTTTGCATGTGGTTTTCAACTTCATCGATTGATTTATTAAGCTCGCGAACTACCCAGTGATCTGCTGGCGTATGAGCTTCGGCTGGTTTTTGGCTTTTGATTTCACCAATTTTTTCAGAGATAAATCGCGAAACGTTCCATAATTTATTGCAGAAATTTCGACCAGCGATAACTTTATTTTTCGAAAATGCTTGGTTTTGCCCTGCTGAACGAGCTGCGATAATTCCAAGACGGAAAGCATCGGAACCATACTCGGCAATTACATCCATTGGGTTAATAACATTTCCCTTTGATTTGCTCATTTTTTGACCATGTTCATCAAGAACCATTCCGTGAAGGTATACTTCTTTGAATGGAATTTGTCCTGTGCAATAAATTCCCAACATGATCATTCGTGAAATCCAAGGGAAAATCAAGTCGTGGCCAGTTTCCATTACACTATTTGGGTAGAATTCCGAAAGCTCACCGCCTTCAATAAAATCAGTTGTGATAAATGGCCATTGACCGCTTGAGAACCAAGTGTCAAGTGTATCTTCATCACGTTTATAAATTTTGCCGTTAACTTCAATTTCGGCTTCGTGGACACGTTCATCGAAAATCCAATCCGCTGGATCTTCAACATTTTGAAATGCTGGAATTGGAATTCCCCATGGTATTTGACGTGAAATGTTCCAGTCACGAATATTTTTAAGGTATTCCATTAGAACATTCTTCTTGTTTTCAGGTGTAAATTTAATTTCGTCTTTTTCGAGAACCTCAATGGCTTTTTTAGCCAAAGGTTTTGTAGAAATAAACCACTGCTCTTTTATGAGCGGCTGAATTGGTTCGCCAGATTTATAGTCATAACCAACAACGTGCGTGATATCTTCTTCTTTAAAGAGGGCGTTAATTTTTTTGAGGTCTTCAAGAATCTTTTTTCGTGCCTCCATTACTTCTAATCCAGCATATTCACCGGCATTTTTGGTCATTTTTCCGTCAAAGCCAATTACTTGAATTTTTGGCAAATTGTGGCGATTTCCTACTTCGAAATCGTTTGGATCATGAAATGGTGTAATTTTAACAACACCAGTTCCAAATTGTGGATCGGCGTATTCGTCTGCGATGATTGTAATTTCGCGACCCGTTAAAGGAATTCGAACGGTTTTTCCGATCAAATTTTCGTAGCGTTCATCCTCTGGGTTAACTGCAAGTGCAGTGTCGCCAAGCATTGTTTCTGGTCGAGTTGTCGAAACTAACATATATTCGCTCGTACCGCCAAATTCATCAAGAACTGGATATGCAATTGTCCAAAGCTTCCCCTTCTCTTCCTTATAATCAACCTCAATATCTGCATAAGAAGTTTGATATTTTGTTGAATAATTCACGATGCGCTCACCTCTGTAAATCAAGCCATCATTCCACATTTTTTCGAAAGTTTTATAAACGCGATTTACGACTTTTTCGTCCAAAGTGAAAGTGAGATTTTTCCAATCCGCACCAGCTCCAAGGGCTCGTAATTGAAGCTCCATATTTCCCCTTTGGTTCGCCACGAAATCCCAAACATTTTTATAAAGTTCATCTCGCGAATAATCGAAACGGCTCTTCCCTTCCGCATTTAAAAGTCGCTCATAAACTACCCAAGTTTCGAAACCTGCATGATCTGCGCCTGGCAAATAAATTGCATCATAACCTTTCATTTTGTGATAGCGCACCAAAATATCTTCAACTGCAGCCATTAAACCGTGGCCAATATGAAGGTTTCCGTTCGCATTTGGTGGTGGCATTACAATCGAATATTTTGGCCCAACACCAGAACTTTCGAAAGCACCAGAAAGCTCCCAAAGATTATAAATTTCAGGTTCGTAATTATTTGGTTCGTAAGTCTTTGTAATTTTCATAGTTCCCTTTAAATCGCATTTTTCAATATTTCACGCGAAATTTATCACGCTAATTTTTACATTTACAATTATACCACATTCGGTGTATAATATAAATATGTTGAAGATTATCGAAATTACTGATAGAAAAGAGTGGGATGATTTTATCAATGAACACGGTGGTCATCCGTTGCAACTTTGGGGTTGGGGTGAATTAAAATCACAATCGCCAAGTTGGAAAGTGAAGCGAGTTTTTTTGAAAAATGGCGAAGAAAAATATATTGACCGAAAGAAAAAAGACCATTCTGATATTGTCGCAGCAGCACAAATTTTGGTGCGAAAATTGCCGTTTCCGCTTCGAAATTTTGCATATATTCCGCGCGGTGCTTTGGTAGTTTCGAAAAAGCCAATTGAGCGTGCTCGTATTTCGCGTGAAATAGCGCTTTGGGCTTCGAAAAATATCAAACCAAAACCAGTTTGTCTAACGATGGAGCCAGATTGGAATGATGGAGATTTTGAACTTTCGAACGGCTGGAGAAGGAGTAAAAATACGATTTTGATTCCTCGAACTTTAGTGCTTGATTTAACTCAAAATGAAGATGAATTGTTAGCTAAAATGAGTAAGAAAACACGCCAATATATTCGAAAAAGTGGTGGGGAAGTTAAAGTTCGACAGCTTAAAACTAAAGAAGAAATCGACCGTGCACTGGAAATTTATACCGAAACTGCCAAACGCGCTGGGTTCGCGATTCATTCGAAAGATTATTACCATAAACTTTATCAAAAAATGGGCGAAAATTCTCCGATTTTTGGGGCGTTTATTGAGAAAGAGCAGGGTGATTTTTCAAAAAATGAAGAAGAGAATTTCGAAAGCAGATATAAAACTCCTGATGAGCGTATTGCCGAAAAACTCAAAAATCAAGAAATGGTGGCGTTTTTATGGTTTGCACAAAGTGATAGTGTGGCATTTGAGCTTTATGGCGGAATGACTGAGGTGGGGCAAAAAGCACGAGCGAATTATATTTTGAAGTGGATTGCGATAATCGAAATGAAAAATCGTGGTGTTAAGCGATACGATTTTAACGGTCTTTTGAATGACGGAATTTCAAAATTTAAAGCGGGATTTGCGAACCATGAAGATTTATTGGTTGGAACACTTGATTTTCCGATTTCGAAAAGTTATTTTATCTGGAATTCATTCCTACCAACTGCAAAAAAAATCGTTCGAAAATTCAAAAAATAGGGGAATGAGAATATAAAAATTCGCTCAAATTGGGTGAATTTTATCTTTCGAAAAAAAAGAAAAAGCCAGCTTTTGCTGACTTGAGGAAATTAGTATACATTTTTATCTTCAAGATAAGCAACTATCATAAAGATTGCAAAGACTAACATAGTTATACTAGGTATAAGATTTCTATATATAAACGAGAAATCTAGTTTAAATATAAATTTTCCTAATACAATTAACGCAGTCCATAGTAGATTATTTAGCTTCAAAAATATATCAACTTTTGGACCTATGATGGGATACTTGTTAAATATTTTATTAGCAGCTACTATTACGAATGATACTGCAACTATTATTATAGTAAGAATCTTATTCACTTCTGTAATCAATGAAAGAGCATTCTCACCTGAGAAAGCAATAAAAATTATAGCAAAGATAATAATTAAAACTACAGCTATACACTTGCGTAATGTGACCATAATATAATAAACCTCATTTCTAAAGAACTATTTTTAAGATCATACCTATTATACAATTTTTAAGATAAAAAGTCAATAGAGAATTTCGAAAATTGACCAAACTTGCAAAAAGTAGTAAAATGGTAGTTATGAAAATCTTAGGAATTGAAAGTACTTGTGATGAAACTGCGGCAGCTGTAGTGGAGTTTGACGCGAGCAAAATTTCGCGCGAGAGTTCGCCAAAGTTAAAATTGCTTTCGAGCATGGTTCATTCGCAGATTGACATTCATGCGCAATTTGGCGGTGTGATTCCTGAGGTGGCTGCGCGTTCACATATCGAATATGCCAATCCTGTCATTCGAAAAGCGCTTTCGCAGGCTGGTATTTCTTTTGAAGATTTAGACGGAATTGCGGTTTCTTATGCGCCGGGTTTGGTTGGTTCACTTTTGGTAGGAACACTTACTGCGCGAACTTATGCTCGAATTTTCAACAAGCCTTTTTATCCAATTCACCACGTTGAGGCTCATGTTTATGCGAATTTTTTGAATCAAAATCCACCGAAATTTCCGTTTTTAGCTTTGGTCGTTTCGGGTGGACATTCACAAATCGTTCTTTTTAAATCTCACGGAAATTATGAAATTCTGGGTGAAACGCAAGATGACGCGGTTGGCGAGGCATTTGATAAAGTTGCGAAAATTATTGGGCTACCATATCCTGGCGGGCCAGCGATTTCGAAAGCCGCACTGAATGGCGATTCTTCGAAATATAAATTGCCAAAAGCGCGCTTAAAAGGGAAGTATGATTTCAGCTTTTCAGGTCTAAAAACGGCCGTTTTGCGTGCAGTTCAAAAAGAAGTTGGTGTTGATTTTAATTTTCCGTCCTTCGAATTAGCTGCAAAATTAACTGAAAAACAGCGAAATGATTTTGCGGCGAGTTTTGAAAAAACAGCGGTCGAAACTCTGGTTGATAAACTTGAAAAAGCCGTTGAAGATTTTGCTCCGACAACTGTGGTAATTGCTGGTGGTGTGGCGGCAAATTCGGCTTTACGCGAGGAATTATTACACCGAGTTTCGAAAAAAGTTCCAGAGGAGATTATTTTTACTCCGCCAGAACTTTGCACCGATAATGCTGCAATGGTAGCAACATTGGGCGCTTTTCAAGCTGTGCTGAGCGAATCGCAAAATCCGCTCAATCTTGAAGTTAAACCGTCGCTTTCGATGAGTGACTCAAATTGGTAAATAATTTTCAAAAAATGTTAGAAATAAAATAACCCGCAAATTTCTGCGGGTTTTGTTTTTTTAATGACCTTTCTAAAGAAATACACGAATACCCTTAAAGGTATACTCTGTATCTATGTAGACATAAGTAGTTTTACCACCATTTCGAGCAAGTGCTTCTTGGTAAAAGGCCATATGTGGGTCGAGATAATTTGTCTTCTCAACCTTACGCGAATCATAAATCTTTTTGAATTTGATGTCTTCATTTTCAAGGAAATGTTCAATGACATGTACCTTGTAACCGTACTCATCTGTCAGTGGTAGGAAAACACTAGATTCGCCACTTTTTGCAGCGGCTAGTAAAGTTTCTTTGACTTTAGCTGTAATAGCGTTGCAATCGCGCCCTTCTTGTACGGTCACTTCGAGTTGGTCTTTAAATGACATAATTCACTCTCCCTTCACAAAAATACACGGATACCTTCGAATCGATATTTAGTTACAGCGACTGGTTTATTAGGTTCAACACCCTCATAACCACCCATATGTGTATCGATATAAGGTAATTGAGTTGTTTGATACGAGTTGTACGACTTTTTGAAGTCGATTCCTTCCTTGGTTAGGAAACGACGCACAAATTGGGTTTTGCAATCATTCTCATTGTCAAGGTAGATGAGCACGCTTGATCTACCATCCTTGGCGGCCTCGACAAGGATGCCTTCAACTTGCTTGGCAATATTTTCATAGGTTAAAGCAGATTTTTTTTCTTCGGCTAGTCGTTCTTTTAATGACAATGACATAATTTTACCCCCTACCTACACACATACGAATTGAAGCTGGTTCTTTGAGAGTTAGAGTAATATCTTCGCTCTCAAGGTGAAAAACAAATTTATCAGTTATAAGCATAACCGTTCCTCCAAATGTTCTATTTTTACCAAAAGGTAAATCTTTTAAATTATAGCATTTTTAAGTAGAATTGTCAAGTTTTTGAAAAAGAAAAATAAAAAACCGCCCAATTGAGCGGTTTTTATTAGAGGGCTAAAATTCTTCAATTTTAAAAAGATTCAATGAATGAAGAAAAAGACTTGTTGGTTTAAGGATAAAATCATTTTGTTCCTCGATTGGCTCTTCGCCAATCAAAGTTGGATCAAACTTTTCAAGAAAAACCCAACCATTTCGAAGAAACTCATCCATAGTATTTAGACCAGTTTCAACCCAATTATCGCGAATCACTAAAGTAATTCCTTTCGGGTTTTCAATCTTTTCAAAATCTCCATCGTTGAGTTGATTGCCCAACTCAATTTCATCAATATCTTCGAAGAAAAGTGCCAGCGGAAGTTTCAGTATTTCACTCATCGCGAGACAGGTTTGTGTGACTAGTCCAAGCATTGTTGAAGAAGTTTCAATTGTGTCGTTGCGATTTTGATCAACTCCATTTAGAAAAATAAAACCAAGCATAAAACTTGCGAAATGCTCTCTGATGCTTTTCGGTTTTAATCCATCAGGATAAATTGAAAGAAAAGTATCATCTTTAAGACGAAAATGTTGTTTTCCGAGTACTTTTTCTTGCCAATTTTTACCATAAATACTTTCGAAAAGCGTCCGAGCATCTTCGGATTCAAAAAGAAAAACAGAATCATTAGTTATAATCATAACTGAATCCTCCTAAAAGGTGCTATTTTTACCAAAAAGGTAAATCTTTTAAATTATAATATTTTTAAGTAGAATTGTCAAGTTTCGAAAAAGGAAAAACAAAAAAACCGCCCAAGATAGAGCGATTTTTATTTTATTGAATTAAGCAAGTTTTACGCCAGCTTTTTTTGCAGCAGCAGCAAGAGCGGCTTTACGGCGAGCAGCTGTGTTTTTCTTGATAAGACCTTTTTTAACGGCTTTGTCAAGCTCACTTTGTGCTTTTGAAAGGCTTTTTGCGCTTGGTTCAGCAACAAAAGATTTTACAGCACCTTTGATATCTTTTTTAATTCCAACGTTGCGTTCGCGTCGTTTTGCGGTTTGTCGCATTCGCTTTACAGCAGATTTAATAATTGGCATTTAATTCCTTCTTTTAGGTTGTTATTTACAATTCAACATCGATTATACATTATTTTGAAAGAAAAAGCAAGTATTTCGAATAATCTATTGACATTTCATTGTGATTATGCTAATATAGATCTATAAAATGTCAAAATAAACATATAGGATTCAATAAATGTCAAAAAATAATGCTCAAGAGCAAATTATCGCAAAGTTGAAAGAATCAGAAAGCATTTTGATTGCGGTGAACGACAATCCAAGTGTTGATGAGCTTTCGTCGGCCTTGGCTTTGACGCTCGCAATAAATAATTCTGGCAAGCACGCAACAGCGGTTGCGAGTGGAAAAATGCCTGACGCACTAACTTTTTTGCGTCCAGAAAAAACTTTCGAAAATTCGGTTGATTCTTTGCGCGATTTTATTATTGCTCTAAATAAAGAAAAAGCAGACCACCTTCGTTACAAACTTGTTGGCGATCATGTTAAAATTTTCATCACACCGTATCGTTCAGTAATTTCAGAAAAAGATCTCGAATTCGAACAAGGCGATTTTAACATTGATTTTGTTTTAGCGCTAAATGTTGAAAGTCAAGATCGACTCGATGGTGCTTTGGCGGCGCACGGGCGAATTTTCCATGATGCCTCGGTTGGAATTTTAACTGTGGGCGAAAACCAAACAAATCTTAATGGAACACACTGGCACGCCGAAAATGCCAGTTCTTTAAGTGAGCTTTCTGTCCAAATTATTGAATCCCTTGGCAAGAAAAATCTTATTCAATCAGTCGCAACATCTCTCTTGACTGGAATTGTGGCCGAAACTGATCGTTTCTCGAATTCGAAAGCTACGGCAGAAGTTATGAGCCTTGCCGCAAAACTTATTTCATCTGGTGCAGATCAACAACTTGTGGTTTCAAAAATCCGTGAAGCTGAAGAGAAAGCCGGCGAATTTGCGGTTCAGAAAAATGCAAAAATGGAAGAAGCTTTGGAAGAAATTTCGAACGAAAAAGAAGAAATTCCAGCTTCGAAAACCGAGCAGAAACGTGACGGAGCATTTGTGATCGCGCATGAAGAAGCTAAACTTTCCGAAAATACACAAACCGAAAATAGCGAAAATCCGCAAGTGGAAGATGAGCTTGAGAATTCTTTAAACGCACTAAATAATATTAACGCGCCACAAAATGCTTTCGAAGATCTTAAAGAAGAAACTGAGCAAAATCAAGAAAATCAGCTTGACGAAGTTTTTGAGAATTTAACTGATAAGATTGCTGAAACTCCAGCTCCCGAACAAACTTTCGAACCAGCACAACAAGTTGAAATTTCAGTTCCAACTTTTGAAGAACAACCTCAGCAAGCAGAAATTCAAGCTGAGCCAGTTTTCGAACAGCCAGTTCAGCCGGAAGTTCAGCTAGAAACTCAGCCGCAACAAATTGCCGAAATTTCGGCGGTGGATGCTCAGCCGACTCAAAATTATAGCGATGAATATTATCATCCATCCGAAAACACGCAAATCGCTAGCGGCTTGATGGGTGCACAACCTTTTTCACCGAGCCAAGCTCCTCAAGAAATGGTTGCAGTTTCAAATCCTGAAAACAACGATTATATTTTGAGTCATAATAAAACTCAAAATGCGGTTTACGAAGAATCGCAGAATAATGAGAATTTCATTCCTGAAACTAATGCATATGCACAAGCTGCGACAATTCAGCCACTTTCGAACTATGAATCGAGTGTGCCAATTTCGAATGAGCAGTATACGCAAAGTATTCCGCAAGCAAATTTCGAAAACTCAGCGCAGAATTATTCAACCGAAATTCCTGCACAAAATTCAAACAATTTTGCAGTGCCGATGCCACCAGCTATGCCGGATTTTAACTCGATGCCGATGCCACCAGAAGTTCCAACTTTCGACTTTGTTCCAAATCCAGCCGAACAGCCAGCGCTTGGTGCTGAAAATAGCGGAAATAAAATTATGACAGATCAAATTTACCCAAATGATCCGTCGCAATTTAGAATTCCAGGAATGTAAAATGGCGTTTTTTGAAAACGATAGCGGGCGAGTCTTAATTGATAAGCCCGCTGGAATTACTAGCTTTGGCGTGGTTGCGCGAATTCGCCGTGTGCTAAAAAATGAGTTTGGTAAGAAAATAAAAGTTGGCCACACAGGAACGCTCGACCCTTTTGCGACCGGGCTTTTAGTTTTGTTATATGGTAAAGAAACTAAAAATGCAATGAGTCTCACTAAGCTTGATAAAGTCTATGAGGCTGAATTTACACTTGGTCAAATTTCCAGCACAGGTGATCCAGAAGGCGAGATTTCGAAATGTGAGAATTTTGAAGTTCCAACTTTCGAACAGATTGAAAAAGAGATTAAAACCAATTTTTTGGGTAAAATCGAACAAACACCGCCAGCTTTTAGCGCAATTAAAATTGATGGTAAGCGTGCATACGCTTTGGCGAGAAAGGGCGAAGATTTTGAAATTCCTAAACGCACAGTTGAAGTTTTTGACTTTGAAATTTTAAGTTACGATTTTCCGAAACTGAAAGTCCGCGCGCATGTTTCAAGTGGAACTTATATTCGTTCGCTAGCGGAAGATTTGGGTAAAAATTTGGGTTGCGGCGCGTTCTGTTCGCAACTTCGGCGCACAAAAATTGCCGATTTTGATATTTCGAACGCTAAAAAAATGGAAGATTTCGGAATTGAGAATTAAGCGAATTTTGCGATTTTAACTTAAAAATGATATAATTTAAATTGATGAAAAACGCAAAAATTCTTTGGATTGATTTAGAAATGACTGGTCTTGACCCACAAAAGGACCGGATTTTAGAAGTTGCCGCAATTGCAACCGATTGGGATTTTAATGAAATTGCCACTTTTGAAAGTGCAGTTAAAGTTAATAAAAAAATACTCGAAAGCCGAATGGTTGGCGAGTTTTGGAATACTTTTAGCGAAACGTGTGATGCTTTAAAATTACAAAATTCACGTGCTACGAAAAATTCACAAGAAGTTGAAGCGGACCTAATTAAATTTGTGGAAGAAAATTTTGCGGAAGAACTTTCGAAAGGCGAAAGAATCCTTTTGGGTGGAA
This sequence comes from uncultured bacterium, assembly GCA_900556165.1. Lineage (GTDB taxonomy): Bacteria > Patescibacteriota > Saccharimonadia > Saccharimonadales > Saccharimonadaceae > Nanogingivalis. The sequence continues at coordinate 27,425 of USNP01000001.1, read as the reverse complement.
ATTCAATCCACCAAGATCGCCGATTTATTCGTGCGGAATGGAAAAAACTTGAAAAAATGTTGCATTATCGAATGTTGGATGTTTCGGCGTGGAAAGTTGTGATGAGTGAGAAATTCAAGCGAGTTTTTGCAAAACCTGAAAATCACCGCGCGTTGGATGATATTCGTGGCTCGATTGAGGAATTGAAATTTTATTTAAAAAAGGTGAAAAAATAATGAATCAAGATGAAATTAGAGATTTTTTGTTAACTTTTGATGCTGCAGAAGTTCGAAAAGATGAAGAAAATAGACTTGAAATTTTTGAAGTTAATTTTGATAAATTAGCAGAAATTTGGCAAGAAAAAATAGCCGGCGAACTTGGTGATTTTGAGCGTGAAACCGGTGAAAAGATTCTTTCGAAAATTACAGAAAGTGAAGATTCGAAATTAATTTTTGCAATTATTCACGATGGTTCGAATCCGTTAAAAGTCGAGATGAAAACTGGAGCACAACTTGCGAGAATTTTGCGTGAAAAGGAAAGTGTCGTTCCTTCGAAATTGATGAGCGAGCGTGAGTGGAATTTGATTATTGGACAAGGTCAAGTTCCGGTGGAAGATCTGAAAGACTTACTGCGACTAAGTTATCGCTTGATTTGCGAATAGAATAATCTTGACAAAAGTTACGTAAAGGGGTAAAATAATCAGGCTCTTAGAGAGAAAATTACAGCCGGGCGGGCTTTAAACGTAGGAGAATGATAATGATCTACGGCAAAACTAAAGTGGAACTTAAACATCCATCAATAAAAGATGAATATTTAGGTAATGATAATAGTCATAATAGTAGCCGAGAAGATTTCTTTCATCGTCAATTTCGAAGAGAAATTGGAATGGCTGAATTTCATAGTCGATCTTTTTCTGGCTCACAACCTCCACAAATTTCGCAAACCAAGAATAAACATCTAAGATTTTTTAACTAAATTTCTTGGTGAAAATATAACCTCGCAAAAAGCGGGGTTTTTCTTTGCGAAAAAAACTTTTTTGTGATATAATCATAAGTAGTATGAAACCGAACCAAGATTGGAATCAGGGCGGTCAAAATCCTAATTTTGGCGCGCAACCGAATAATTATCCTCAAAATCCGTATCCTCCACAGCAGAATTACGGTGGTTTTTCGAACGATTTTGCTCAAAATGGGCAATTTCCTGCTGGGCAAAATCCGCAATATCCAAATCAGGTGCAACCAAATAATTTTCCGCAATATCCGAATGGTGCACAGTCACAGTTTTCGAATCAGCCGAATTATTCGCAAAATTTCGCTGGGCAAAATCCGCAAATGGCACCAAATTTAATGCCGGATCAAAATTATTCACCAGATACTCTAACCGAAAACCCTTATACGGTTGAATATTTGAATAAAATTGCACCAAAAAAAGCTGCTCCGTTTTGGACAAAAGGTAAGATTTTGGGCGCTTCAGCCTTAGCTATTGCATTATTTTTCTCGATTTTTATCATTGTGACGGGGGATCGTGGAGATGATTCTGCTCAGGCAGTAATTCGAGCATATTATAATATTTCGCAACTAAAGGATACTACAAAAGCTTATCAAAATAAAATCAAAAGTTCCGATCTTGCGGCAGTGAATGCGGGAATTAATGTCTCGCTCGGATCAAATGAACAAGATTTACGAGAATTTATGAAAACCAAGAAAATTGAAATTCCGCGCGGAGATTCGAAAAAGAATTCACAAGCAATCAAACAGACTGATGCGATTTTTGCGGAACTTAACAAGAATCTTGATGATGCTTTTTTGAACGCCACGATTGATGAAGTTTATTCTCGTGAAATGGCATATCAGATGGTGCGCGTAAAAGAATTGATTATTCGCCGTAAAAAATCTGCCGCATCTTCACAAAAAGCGATGTATGAAAAAATCGAGAAAAATCTTGATGAAGTTTCGAAACAATTAGAAAATTACAAAAAAGCAAAATAATTTTCGAAACACAGCCTAATCCAATTGATGAAGGCTGTGTTTTGTGTTAAAATATAATTATGAACGATGCCAGAGATGAAATAAAATCAAGAATCAGTATCGAAGATTTAGCTGGCGAATATCTTGAACTTAAAAGAACAGGGCGTAATTTTAAAGCGCTTAGTCCTTGGACTAATGAGCGAACGCCAAGTTTTATAATTAGCCCAGATAAGCAAATTTGGCACGACTTTTCATCTGGAAAAGGTGGTGATATTTTTGGTTTTATTATGGAGGTCGAAGGAATGGAATTCCGTGAGGCGCTGGAATTTTTGGCACGAAAAGCTGGTGTTGAACTTCAAAGCTATAACGTTGCGCGTTCGAGAGAAATTTCTGAAAAGAAAGATCGACTTCGAAAAATTCTTGAAATTAGTGGCAATTTTTATCAGCATATGTTGATTCGCGATCAAGAAGCATTGAACTATGTTTTTAAAATACGAAAAATTACAAAAGAAATCGTGAAAGAATTTAAAGTTGGATTTGCACCAGAAGGCCAAAAGACGCTTACAACTTATTTGCTGAAAAAAGGGTTTTCGATGAATGATATTCGTGATGCGGGCTTGCTCAACAGATTTGATGGTGATATTTTTCGAAATCGCATGGTGATTGCACTCCAAGACTCGACCGGCGCACCGGTTGGTTTTACAGGGAGGATTATTAAGGATGAGTTAAACGCTCCGAAATATTTAAACACCCCACAGACTTTGCTCTATGATAAATCTTCGAACATTTTTGGATTTTCTCAGGCAAAAAATGAAATTCGAAAAACTGGTTTTGCAGTGGTAGTTGAGGGAAACATGGACGTGATTTCGAGTCATCAAGCTGGTGTTAAAAATGTTGTTGCAACAGCGGGAACAGCGATGACAGTTAATCATTTGAAGGCTTTGAGTCGATTTTCGAATGATATTCGCCTTTGTTTTGATGGTGATCAGGCTGGAATTAATGCGACAGAACGTGCAATTTTACTTGGACAACAAGCTGGCGTGGAACTTTCAATTATCACGCTTGATCAATCCGCAGGTGAGGTAAAAGATCCAGATGAATTGATTCAGAAGAGTTTAGATTTATGGAAAAGTTCAATTTCGAAACCACAACCGGCAATGGAATGGATTTTCGACCAATACGAAAAGCGACTCGATATCTCTTCGGCGGTCGGGAAAAAAGAGTTTTCAACAATTGCATTGAAACTTGTGGAAAACTTGAATGATCCTGTGGAAAAAGAGTTTTACATTGATCAGATTTCGAAAAGAATCGTTGTTTCGAAAGAGATTTTGTTGAATAAATTCGATGAAAAACCACAAAAAAATAAATCGAAAAAGCGAATGAAAATCCAGAAAACAGATGAAAAATTCGTTGATGAGTATATTTATGAAGATGATTTGCTAGCGCTTGGAATTAGGGAGCCGAAATTAGCAAAAATTCTTGACGATTTACCGGAAGGTTCGCTTCATGGCGATTCGCGAAATCAAATTCTAAAAATATTAAAAGCGAACGATCTAGAAATATTGAAAAAATTCGAAGATTATGTTAAAATACTTTTATTGAAAGCTGACGAACGACTCGGGAATATAAAAGGCAGTGCCACCGATGAAATGAAGCGTTTGATTCAGAAAGTTAAAATCCAGAATCTACAAAAAAAGAAAGAAGATCTTCAAGAAAAGCTCGAAAGCGCGGAAATTCAGGGAGATGAAGATTCGAAAATGAAGATTTTGATGGAAATTATGGAACTAAATAAGGAGTTAAATAGTGGCAAAAAGTAGGAATAAAAAAGAACTTCCCGAGGAAATTTTAAATGAAGACGGAGTTGTGGATGCAACTTTGTCGCTTGATGATTTCGAACCAGATTTTGATGATCTTGCAACCGAAGATGAAGAAGATATCGATGAAGAAGATCTCTTAAATGGGACCTACACTGACGATATTACTGATGATAGTGTTCGAATGTATTTGCGCGAGATTGGTAAAATCCCGCTACTTTCGATAGAGGAAGAAAATGAACTTGCAAAAAAAGCAATGGAAGGAAATCAACGCGCGAAGGATAAGATGGCTGAAGCAAATATGCGTTTGGTTGTTTCAATTGCAAAAAGATATTCTGGCCGTGGTTTAGAATTGCTTGATTTGATCCAAGAGGGAAATACCGGACTTCTGCGTGCAGTTGATAAATTTGACCCAAGCAAAGGTTTTAAGTTTTCAACTTATGCGACTTGGTGGATTCGGCAGGCGATTACGCGTGCGATTGCAGATCAGGCTCGAACAATTCGAATTCCTGTTCACATGGTTGAAACAATCAATAAATTAATGCGAACTCAGCGCCGATTAACACAAGAATTAAACCGTGAACCAACTAATAAAGAACTTGCAAAAGAGATGGATATGGATGTTGAAAAGATTGAGTATATCCAAAAAATTAAGCAAGATATTACTTCTTTGGATGCTGGTGTTGGACGTGATGGTGAAGAGGGTGAAGAATCGACTCTTGGTGATTTTATTGAAGATGAAGATACCGCTAGTCCAGAGGAATCTGCGACAGTTCAATTATTAAAAGAGCAGGTTCGCGAAATTCTTTCGACGCTTTCGGATCGTGAACGAAAAATTCTCGAAATGCGTTTTGGGCTTAATGGAACAAAAAGCCATACGCTTGAAGAGGTTGGTCTTGAATTTGCGGTAACTCGTGAGCGAATACGCCAGATCGAAGCTAAAGCTTTAATGAAATTAAAAAAGCACAAAGATTCAAAAAAACTTCATGAATATTTGGATTAAAGGGTGGGGAAAGGTTTAAAATGAAAGAAAAACTTATACGAATTGCGCCAATTTTGCTAATAATTGCGATTGCAGTCCTTTCGATTATCACTGTTGTGACAATTGTCAATGCTTTTATAAATGGCGGAAATAGCACGCCGAACCAAGTTCAGCAAACTAATTCTGAAGCTTCAAAAGAGGATAACTCAGCTTCTAGTAAAGAATTATTAAGTATTGAACAAGATCGAAGTGTTAAAATGGCGGTTCGTGGCTCAATTGTTGCGCAGGAAAACTTTCGATCTTATACGGTTGAGGTTTCACCAAAATTTCGAAAACTAACAACTTACAAAGGTTATATTGGCGAAGTGATTAAAGAGGTTAAATTTGAAAACAATGCCGAATCCTATACTCAATTTGTGAATGCGCTAAATAAAGCTAATATGATGAAAGGGACTGCTTTTAGCGGCGAAGCCGATGATCTCGCAGGGGTTTGTGCTACTGGACATCTTTACGACTTCTCAATATTAAAAGGTGATAATGTTGAGAAACACCTTTGGACATCAACTTGCTCAGGTTCGAAGGGGTCGTTGTTAGCCAATACTAAACAGCTTCAAAATTTGTTCATCACACAGGTTCCAGGAAATGAACAAATTGTTCGAGATCTTGGAATTAATGAAATTAAACGATAAAGTTCTAATTTTTGACTGTTTTGGAGTGCTGGTTTTGCGCCAGCCTTCTTCGGAGCGGATTTTTGAGTATGAATGGAAAAAAGACTCAAATCTAATAAATTTCATTCGAGAAAAAAAGACCCAAGGTTCGAAAATCGGTGTTTTATCAAATGTCGCACAATATCAGTTTGACCAATTTTTTTCGAAAAAAGAGCAAGAGGAACTTTTTGATTTTTTGGTATTTTCAGGTGAGGTTGGTTTTTTAAAACCTTCGCAAGAAATTTTTGAGATCGCTATACATCGGGTAAATGTACCACCGAAAGATATTTATTTTTTCGACGATTCTTACATGAATATTGAAGCGGCGAAAAAGATTGGTTTGAATGGAGTTTTATATCAAAATTGGAGTGAATTTTCACAAATAATAAAGGAGGAAAAATGCCGGAATTACCAGAGGTAGAGACAGTTGTTCGTGGTTTGAATAGGTTGATTTTGAAGAAAAAAATTGCGCAAGTGAAGCACGATTGGCCTAAAAGCTTTCCGAATTTAGAAAAAGATGTAAATGATTTTATGATTGGTGCTGAAATTTTGAAAGTTCAGCGGCGCGGAAAAGCAATTATTATTAAACTGAATAATGGTTGGGCGCTAGTTACTCATCTTCGAATGACTGGTCAAATGGTTTATCGTGGTGAAGAAAACTGGGGTGCGGGGCACCCGAATGATGATTTTTTGAATGATCTGCCGAACAAATCGACGAGGGTTGAGATTGATTTCGAAGATCAAACCAAGTTATTTTTTAATGACCAGCGGAAGTTTGGCTATATAAAATTATTGCCTGAGCCAGAAATTGAAGAGTTGTCATTTTTTCAGAAGCTTGGGCCAGAACCTTTGGAAGACAATTTCACGGTTGAAATTTTTAAAGAGCGTCTTTTAAAAAAGAAGAATAGTTTGGTTAAGCCGACAATTTTGGATCAAAGCGTGATTGCTGGTGTTGGTAATATTTATGCCGACGAGGCTTTATGGCGAGCGAAAATTCACCCAGAAACTCGAATTAAAGTTTTTTCGAACATTGATTTTAAGAATTTACACGAATCCATTCGTTTTGTAATGAATAAATCGATCGAAAAAGGCGGTTCGACGGATAGAAATTATGTGAACGCTGATGGTTCGCGCGGAAATTATTTGGAATATGCTGCCGTTTATCATAAAAATGGTCAGCCTTGCAAGCGATGTGGAACTGAAATTTCGAAGATTCGCGTCGGTGGACGAGGAACTCATTTTTGTGAAAATTGCCAGAAAATTAAAATCGGAGAAGAAAAATAATGCTTGGCGGAAAGACGACAATTCTTTATGGTGAAAATTCATATGAGCGAACAACATATTTAGCAAAAATGAAAATTGATGCTGAAAAATCAAGTTTCGAAATTGAGAAAAAAGAGATTGACGGACTTTCAAAAAGTGATTTTGTGAATTTAATTTGCGGAGTTAGCCTTTTAGCGGAAAAGCGATTTGTTTATATTCGAAATTTGAGTGAAAATTCTGAAATTTGGCAGAGTTTAGGAGAGATTCTTCCAAGGATTTCTAGCGATGTTCACCTATGTTTGATTGAGGATAAAATCGACAAGCGCTCGGTTGTGTATAAAACAGTTTCGAAAATTGTTGAATTAAATGAATTTAAGAATTTGACGGCGAAAGATTCGAAAGATCTGGCTGAATTTGCGCGGCTTTTCGCACAAAAACAAAATTTAGTGTTAGATAATAAGACGGCGAGTTTTTTGGTTTCTTGGGTTGGCGTGAATGAATGGGCTATTCGTGATGCGGTTGAAAAAATAGCGTTAATTGGCGTGGTAAGCGAAGAAAATATTAGAGAATTTATCCCGCAAAATGTCGAAAGTAATACTTTTGAGATTTTTGAAATGGTACTTTCAGGAAATATTCTTGGGCTTCAAAAAGAGCTTTCAAAATTAAGAATAACTGATGGCGAAGATGGGTCATATCGATTTTTGGCAACTTTTTCAACGCAAGTTTTTAATTTTTCGGCCTTAAAAATTGGTAAACAACTTGGTAAAACTACTGCTGAAATTTCAAAAGATCTTGGTGTGAATACTTGGGCTTTGGGAAAAATGGATAAATTTGTTCAGAATTTGACCGAAAATCAGCTGGCTGAAATTGTTGCAAAAGTTTCGAAAATTGATGAAATCATTAAAACTGAAAGTGTTGATGCTTGGAATCTAATTGAATCAACTTTACTCGAAATCGCAATGAATTTAAAATAATTTTAAATAATGGAGTGGAAATTCCAGGTTTGTTAAAACGAGCGGAATTTAGGCTATTTATAAAAAATTACTTTTATGATATAATGTAAAAAGATTATGGCTAAAAAACAAGTGAAATCAACAAAAGGTAAATCGAAAAAAGCTTCGTCACCAAAGCATAGTGTTTTGCCAGCTGGTTTTTGGGCGCAAGTTGGTGCAGTTTTATTGGTGGCGTTTTCACTTTTCTTGATTTTGAGCTGGTTCGGTGCGGGCGGTTCAGCTTTGGTTGCGATTCATAAAGGTTTGATTGGTTTTATGGGTTGGGCAACTTTCTTCTTACCGGCAGTTTTAATTTTTATTTCTGTTGAAATATTCCGAGATGAACAAAATCGCTTTCCGAGCTCAAATACATTCGGTTTTGTTCTGATTTTATTTTGGCTGAGTGGTTTTTTTGGATTGTTTAGAGTTTCAGCCGGTTTGAGTTATGGCGGATGGAGCGGAGAGATTTCGAATAAAATAATGCTTGCAATGGTTAATTCAATGGTTGCAGCGATAATTTATCTTTTGTTGATTTCAATCACTTTGCTTTCTATTTTGCGAGTTTCGCCAATAGTTGTAATTAAAAAAATTGGTGAAATGCTTCGAACTAATGATTTTACGACAGAATCTAAAAATGCCAAGGTTTTCGAAAAGGCGAAAGAGTCGATGTTGCTTAAAAAAGTTAATGATTTAACTGAAAGTGAAAAGCCAGAAATTAAATTAAATGCTGGTGTTGATATTTTAGACGAAAAAGCGAGGGTGAAGGAAAAATCGAAAGAGAAGAAGGGTTTGGCTTTGATTTCGAAAAAAGAAGATCGAGAAGATAAAAAAGAAGATTTGAGGAAATCAGAAATTACAATTCCAACCTCTAATTTTGATAACTCGAAATGGCAAGCACCGGATTTTAGCTTACTGGAACATTCACAAGCTCCCGCAGATGCTGGTGATGTCGAACAAAATGCTCGCACAATTAAAGATACGCTGAGTGAATTTAATATTGAAGTTGAAATGGAATCAGCAAATATTGGTCCTCGTGTTACGCAATATACTTTAGTTCCGCAAAGTGGAGTTAAATTGAGTCGAATTGAGAATTTAAGTGATAATATTGCGTTAAATTTAGCTGCTGAGTCAATTCGTGTGGAAGCACCAATTCCGGGTAAGCGTGCAGTTGGTGTTGAGATCCCAAATATTAAATCTGCCGATGTTCGCCTTTTTAGTGTTCTTGATTCAAAAGAATGGAAAAATAACCACGATCCTTTAACCTTTGCGATTGGGAAGGATATTTCTGGGCATCCTGTTGTTGGTAATCTTGCAAAGATGCCACATCTTTTAGTTGCTGGTCAGACTGGTTCGGGAAAATCTGTGATGATGAATACACTTTTAACGAGCTTACTTTATCGTCATTCACCGAGCGAATTAAAGTTAATTATGGTTGATCCAAAAGTTGTTGAAATGACGGCTTACGAAGATATTCCGCATCTTTTAACCCCGATTATTAATGAACCAGAGAAAGCACTTTCCGCACTTCGTTGGGCTGTTAATGAAATGGAGCGAAGGTATCGTGTCGTTTCAGGTGAAAAAGTTAAAGAAATCAAGAGTTATAATAAGCATGCAATTGCAAAAAATGAAAAGATTAAAAAAGAAGCTATCGAAGGGGAAGAACCTAAACTTTTGGAGGTTATGCCATATATTGTGATTGTTATTGATGAGCTTGCTGATTTAATGATGGCAGCATCAAAGGATGTTGAAGCTATGATTGTTCGAATTGCACAAAAGGCACGCGCTGTTGGTATCCATCTTGTTCTTGCAACCCAAAAGCCTGTTGTAAGTGTTGTAACCGGTTTAATTAAAGGCAATGTTCCTAGCCGAATTGCGTTTAAAGTTGCATCAAATGGTGATTCTCGTACAATTCTTGATCGTGGTGGTGCTGAGAAACTTCTTGGAAATGGTGATATGTTGTTCTATATGAACGGTGCACCAAATTTAAAGCGTGTTCAAGGTGCCTGGGTTACGGATGAAGAAGTCTTGCGAGTTACAAACTTTATTCGTTCGCAAGGGCCGCCTCAATATAATGATGAGGTTATTTCGCAACCAACTCAAACTCCAAGCTCAATGGGTGGAGTTGTAATGAATGGTGGTAGTTCTTCTACAGATGAAACTTTTGAGACAGCTGTTAAGCTTGTTATTGAGGCGCGAAAAGCTTCAACGAGCTATTTGCAACGAAGATTGGGAATTGGCTACAGTCGTGCTGCAAAATTGATAGACGAAATGGAAGATAGAGGAATTGTCGGTCCTACAAATGGTTCAAAACCGCGAGAAGTTTTAATCTCAAGCTATGATGAAATCGGTGAATAATATTTTCGCCGATTTTTTGTTTTTCAAAGGGTTTAAGGCTTGCTTTTTTGTTTCAAAAATGATATAATTTAAAAGAATATTAGCTCAGCTTATTTGAAAGAATAGGCTTTAACCAAAGGAGTAAAAATGAAGGATTACGAACTTACAGTTCTTATTCATCCAGACTTCGAAAGTGATCTTGAAAAAGCACTTGATAAAGTTCGAGGTTTGGTTGCTGCCAATGGCGGTGAAATCGTAAAAGAAGATAACTGGGGTAAGAAAAAACTTGCTTATGCTATCAAAGGTCAAGATTTTGCGATTTATGTTGCGATGGATGTTAAACTTCCGGCTGCTGCGCCACTAAAAATCAGCAATACTTTGAATATTACCGATGAAGTTTTGCGATACTTGCTTGTTAAAGCAGAAGCACGACCAGTCGTAGAATCAGAAGAAAAATAATTTTTAAGATAGGATAGATAGATTATGGCTTTTAATAAAGTAATTTTAATGGGAAACTTAACTACAGACCCAGAACTTCGAACAACCCCAAACGGCCAAAATCTTGCAAGTTTTACTCTTGCAATTAACCGAACTTGGAATAGTGCTAACGGTGAACGTCAAGAAGAAACAAGTTTTATTAACTGTACTGCTTGGGGAAAAACTGGTGAAACTATTTCGAAATATGTTTCGAAAGGTCGCCAACTTTTGGTAAGCGGTCGTTTACAGCAACGAACTTGGCAAGATAAAGATACTGGCAAAAATCGCAGTGCGATCGATGTTGTGGTTGAAGAATTTAGTTTCATTAGCGATGGAAATCGTGGAGGAAGCTCTGCTGCTCCGGTTACTAAAACACAAGAGCCAACAGTTAGTGAAGATTTTTCAGATGAACCAATTGATCTATCGGATATCCCATTCTAATTTTAAGGAGTAAAAAATGGCTAAACGATTTAAACGAGAAATACCAGCGTATTTTGACTATCGAGATGTTAAAACTTTACAAAAATTTGTAAACATCTATGGTCAAATTGAGCCAGCTACAAAAACTGGTTTGAGCGCTAAGCAACAACGACAATTGACAGTCGCTATCAAGCGTGCACGTCATTTGGCCTTGTTGGCATTCGTAACGAATGCTTAATTGATTTTCGAATCTTCCTTGCTCAAATGGTGGGGAAGATTTATTTTTTAATTTAAAGGAGTAAAATGTACCAACCAACAGATTTAAAAAAAGGTGTAGTTTTTCAGCTTGATGGTCAGCCATACCGCGTGGTTGAATATAACCAAAAAGTTGTCGGTCGAGGCGGAAGTATCGTGAGTTTAAAAATTAAAAATCTTATCACTGGCGCACTTCTGCCAAAGACTTTTAAAGGGCAAGACAAAGTTGAACCAGCTGAAGTTTCGAATAAAAAAGTTCAGTATCTCTATAATGATGGTGAAGATTTTCATTTCATGGATCCAGAAACTTTTGAGCAATTTCAGCTTTCAAAAGATATTATTGATGATGCCGCAGGCTATCTAAAAGAGGCAGATGAGCTAAATCTTCAATTTTTTGATGGTAAAGTTATTAATGTTGAGCTTCCAAAAAATGTTTGGCTAAAAGTTGTTTATACTGAAAATGTTGTAAAAGGTGATACAACTTCAAGCGTCCTAAAAGATGCTGAACTCGAAACTGGTATAACTGTTAAAGTCCCAGCATTTATTAAAGAAAATGATGTTATCTCGGTCGATACTTCAACAGGAGATTATCGAGAGCGACAAAAATAAGTAATTGCTCGTAAAATAGGTTGAATTTTCGAAAGGTTTGACCTATTTTTATTGTATAAAAAAGTTGAACAATATTGAAAAAGTAGATTTTAAAGGTATTTTGTGGTATAATATCGGTATGAAAATAAGACTTGATCATCTATTGGCGCAAAAGAAAATGGTGAATAGCCGCTCTCAGGCAGAGAGCTATATTAAGCTTGGTAAGGTTTTGGTTGACGGGGTTGTTCAAAAAAAACCAGGTTTCTTTGCGGGTGCTGATTCTGATATTAAAATCCTTCAAGATATCCAATACGTTTCTCGTGCTGGAATGAAGCTTGAAAGTGTAGCGAAGTTAATGGGGCTTAATTTTAAAAGAAAAATTATTTTAGATGTAGGATCAAGTACTGGTGGTTTTACTGATTATGCTCTTCGAAATGGAGCAGATAAAGTTATCGCTGTTGATGTTGGTACAGATCAAATGGACCCATTTCTAAGGTTGAACAAAAAAATTGAACTACATGAAAAAACAGATATTAGAAATTTTAAAACTGACCAAAAAATTGATATTGTTGTCATTGATGTGAGTTTTATATCAATAAAGGAAATACTTCCGAGTGTTTGCAGACTTTCTAATATTAATACAAAAATTGTTGCAATGGTTAAACCGCAATTTGAAGCTGGAAAAAATGGAACAGTTAATGGTGTTGTAAAAAATAATTCATATAGACGAAAAATACTTCAAGATTTTGAAAAATGGTGTCGTATAAATAATTTGTTCATAGAGAATAAGCGAGATAGCGAAGTTAAAGGTTCGAAAGGTAATCAGGAGCGATTCTATATTTTGAAGAAAATATACTAATAAATGAAACATTAAAAATACCGCACAATGTAAAGGCGGTATTTTTTTAATTAAACATTGAACCTGAACTCAACAACATCATCGGGCGACATTATATAAGTCTTACCTTCGGTTCGAACTTTTCCGTTATTTTTTGCGGCAAGTTCGCTACCAGCTTCCACTAAATCATTGAAATTAATAATTTGTGCAGCAATAAAACCTTTTTCGAAATCTGTATGAATTACGCCAGCGGCCTGTGGGGCAGTCCACCCTTTCTTAATAGTCCATGCATGAACTTCTTTTGGTCCAGCAGTCATATAGCTTTGTAATCCTAGCGTATCATAAGCTGCGTGAATCATTTGATTTAACCCAGTTTCTTGAACGCCGTAGCTTTCGAGTAAATCTTTTGCATCTTCCTCGCTCAATCCTTTTAGCTCTTCTTCAAGCTTTGCGCAAACGAAGATCGATTTTGCTGGAGTAGCTATTTTCGAAAGTTCTTCTTTTTTACTATCATCTATGAGGGTTTCTTCATCAACATTGAAAGCATAAATAACAGGCTTTGCGGTTAGTAAGTGTAAATCTTTTATTGCTTCGTAGTCCAAATCTTCAATATTCGAAAGAATAATGCCAGATTGAAGTTGTTCAATTAATTTATTCAAGTATTCAACCTGTTTTTTAAGAGCTGGTTTAGCTTTTGCCTCTTTTTGAAGTTTAGGTAAGCGGTTTTCGATAGTTTGAATATCAGCCAAAATTAGTTCAGTATTAATAACTTCGATATCATTTTTTGGATTAATTTCATTTGATACATGGACAATATCGTTATTTACGAAGGCTCGGACAATATGAACGATTGCGTCGCACTGGCGGATGTTGGCTAGGAATTTATTTCCTAAACCTTCGCCTTTCGAAGCGCCAGCAACAAGCCCAGCAATATCAACAAAAGTTACAGTGGCTGGAATAATTTTTTGTGAACCATAAATCTCGGCCAATTTATTTAGACGAGCATCAGGAACTGGAACGATTCCAGTATTTGGCTCTATTGTAGCGAAAGGGTAATTCGCCGCTAAAATATCATTATTTGTTAAAGCGTTAAATAATGTTGACTTACCAACATTTGGCAGTCCAACAATTCCAATTGATAAACTCATAAAATCTCCTTTTAAAATCTTTATATATTTTATCACAAATTAACCTAAATTGAAAACTAAAAACTTCAAAATAAAGCATAAAAAGCTTGATTTTTATATCACGTTTATGTTAAAATATGGACATGATTAATATTAAAGGTGTGGGCGATTTCTTCTCGTTAGATATTGGAACGAATGCGATTCGTGCTGTCCAGCTTTCAAAAGCTGGGGAGAATTCTTGGAATTTAGTTGGCCTTGGCTATACACAGGTTGACCCTCAATTAGTTTTGAGTAATTCCGATGAAAGTCGTCGTCGTTTGGGGGAAATTATCTCAACGATGATCGGTCAGAGCGATATTAAAACAAAAAATGTAGCGATTAGTCTTGCGTCTCAAAAGACATTTACGACAATTTTTGAAGTGCCAAAACAGGACACTAGGGAACTACAAAAAAATATCAAATATCAATTCGATCAATACATTCCTATGGCGGTTGATGATGCGCAAGTTGATTGGGCTTTACTTGGAGAATCTTTATCAAATCCCGATTCTTTGGAGATTTTGCTTGCAAGCACAGCAAAATCATATAGTGAAGAAAAAATGGAATTTATCGAAGGATTAGGCTTTAACGTTGTTGCGAGTGAACCGGATTCGTTAGCAATGACTCGCTCATTATTTACTCCAAATCAATCTGGCCAAGCTCAGCTAATTATTGATATGGGTGAGCTTTCGACAGATCTCTCGATTATTTATCAAGGTGCCCCACGACTTGTTAGAACAATTCCAACTGGAATTTCAGGGCTTATTAAGTCGGCTGCACAGAATTTAAACATTAAAGAAGACCAAGCGCGTCAGTTTATTATGAAATTTGGTTTGGCTCAAGATAAGCTTGAGGGTCAGGTTTTTCGTGCAATTGAGATTACACTTGAAAATTTTGTTCAAGAAATTTCAAAATCAATCAAATTCTTAGGAGTAAAATATCAAACTGCTCAAGTTGGTATGATTTCGCTTTCTGGATTTTTAGGAATTATTCCACAAATGCCTGAGTATATTTCTTCGAAAATCGGAATCCAATCATATTCAGCAAACCCATTCCAAAATGTGAATATCCCAGCTAAATATCAACAACAAGTTATGACCGTTGGTAATGAATTTGCAGTTGCTGTTGGTTTGGCAGAAAGGAGTAATAAATAATGGTTGAAATTAACCTTTTACCAGACATTAAACGCGAACTTCTTAAAGCTCAAAGAATTCGAAATGTGGTTATTTTTGGATCCATTGTTATTGGTGGAGTAATGCTAACCAGTGTGGTTTTATTATTTGGTGCTACACAAGCTCAACAGTTACTTATGGGGTTAAATACAAGTAATATTTCGAATAAATTTAGTAATATGCAAAAAATTCAAGATGGTGATACTGCCGCAACACTTCGAAACCAGCTTAACGCAATTCAAAAAATTCGAAATGCATCACCAGATACTTCACGTTTAATTGGAACAATTATGCCAGCGATTCAAACGACAGGTGAGAATGCGGTTTTATTTTCCGCTGTAAATTACGACCCAGAAACTCGCGTTGTTTCGATTGAAGGTCAGACAAACAACGGATTTCCAGCGCTTGAAGCTTTCATTAAAACGATTCGATATTCGCAAATTATTTATGATGGAGAGAATTCCAAATGTAAAGCAAGTGAAGTTGAAAAAGATTCAACGATTTGTATGATTGCCGATGAAGGTTCGGTTGTTCGAACTGAGAGCTCTTTGGGAACAAATGATAAGGGTCAGAGCGTTCTACGATTTGGCGTTAATTTCAAGCTGAACGAAGATGCTTTGAAATTTGCTTCGAAAAACTTAGCTGTTAAAACTCTTGGTCGAAAGAATGTTACCGACTCGACAGTTCAAGTTCCTGCTGGAATTTTCACACAGAATTCGAAAAAAGAATCTGAAAAGGGGAATAAATAATGGGTGAAAATAAAGAAGTAGCTTTTTTGAAACGGAATGAGATCAATAAAGCCAACCAGATGATGTTTTTAGCCGTTGCTGGTGCTGCTCTAATTACGGGTGCATCGGTTGTTGGTATGATTTATCTGTTTAGGATTTTTACTTTTAACGCGAAAGTGATTGGTGAGCAAGATAAAAGTATTAAAACTATTGAGCAAAATATCAAAAATATCGAAGATTTGAAGAGTAAACTGAGTGCACTAGAAACTGATTCACATCTTAATGAGCGTCAATTGAAGTCAAATCTTGAAGATGGTGGATTGCGAGTTATTGCCGATGCTTTGCCAGATAGGGAAAACGCTGCAGCTCTTGCGGCGAGTCTTGAAAAGAAGATTTTTTCCGAAGGTGTAACTTTGGATGCTTTCAGTATTGATTCGGCTGACTCTGCAGCAGCTTCAAATGATAGCAACAGTTCATCTTCAACATCAAGCTCGAGTTCTACTTCAACTTCAACAACATCAACGCAAACATCATCGCCAACAGGAATTGAAGATAAAAATAAAATTCCAAACGATGTTAAAGATATCCAATTTTCGGCAACTATTTCTGCAGGTTTCCAAACAGAAGGCGCAAGTGCAAATAGCGTTTCGAAATCTCAGGATGACGCGCTTAATAACTTGATTAAAACTGTTCGAAAAATGGAGAAATCAATTCGTGCGATTAATATTACAAGCTTTAAATTTGAGCGTTCAACAAATAAGTTTAGCTTGAATTTCTCGGCAAAAGCATATTATTACCCTAAATATGTGATGATGCTCGAAAACAAGAAAGTTGTGGCAGATGAAAATGCTAAACCGACAAAATCAAATTCAAGCACAAATGGAACTCAAAATTCAAGCAAGTCAGGAGGTTCGAAATAATGAAAAAAACTGATATTGCGATGATTGTTTTAATCGCTGGAATTAGCGTTTTGGTTTCATATTTAATTATTAATTCATTGGCTCAAGGCGGTTTTGCTGAGCAGTCTTATGATGTTAAAGTGACTAAACCAATTTCGAACGAATATGTAAAACCAAGCAGCGATATTTTTAATAAAGACGCTATTAACCCAACCGTTCAGATTAATATTGGACAATAATTAAAGGAATAAAATGACATTACCAACCAATAATATCCAAGATAGGCTTGCAAAACTCCTTATTGAAGAGGGGCTTGTTCAAGAATCTAAAATTGAGTTGGCTATGAAAGAGGCTGGTTCAAAAAATCAGTCTCTGATGTCGTATATGATTGAGCATAAAATTTTGGACAACGAAATTCTTGTTCACGCGACATCACATGTTTCGGGGATTCCATATGTAAATCTCGAAAATACAACAATTCCGCAAGAAACTTTGGATTTAATTACTGTTGATATTGCTGAGCGAAATATGGCTGTTCCGATTGCTGAGGTTCAGGGTCGGATTGCTGTTGCGATGCTTGATGCGACGAATATTCAGGCTGTTGATTATCTTTCAAGCTTGATTCAGCGTCCACTAAAAGTATTCATGGCAAGCCAAGATTCAATTAAACATGTTTTGGAACAATATAAAACTGATCTTTCTGGCGTTGATGCTTTGGCGGAAAATGTTGACGCGCAAACTCAGGCTGAAGCAGAATCAAAGCGACAAGTTCAAACGATTGTTCAAGATTCACCAATTTCGAAAGCTCTAAATACAATTTTGGAATATGCTGTTCGTGCGAAAGCGTCTGATATTCACATTGAGCCGCTTGAAAAAGCTTTGAAGATTCGCTGTCGAATTGACGGTGTCCTTCGTGAAATTATGAATTTGCCAAAGAGTATTGAGCCAGCGTTAATTTCACGCATTAAGATTCTTTCGAATTTGAAGATTGACGAACACCGTGTTCCGCAAGATGGTCAGTTTGCCGTAGCGGTGAGCGGTAAAGAAGTCGACCTTCGTATTGCGATCTCGCCAGTAGTTTGGGGCGAACAGGTAGTGATTCGTCTTCTTGATAAGACGGGAAATTCTTTTAATCTTGAAGAAATGGGTTATGCAGGGCGCGCGCTTCGAACAATTCGAAAGGGGATTGCGGCGCCAAATGGAATGGTTTTGACATCTGGTCCAACTGGTTCGGGTAAGTCTACATCGCTTTACGCCTTAATTAAAGAAATTAAAGACGATTCAGTAAATATTATTACGCTTGAAGATCCTGTTGAATATAAGATGGACGGCGTGAATCAGATTCAGGTTAATGCTGAGGTCGGCTTAACTTTTGCGGCTGGATTGCGTTCGATTTTGCGTCTCGACCCAGATATTGTGATGGTTGGTGAGATCCGTGACGGTGAAACTGCGAACTTGGCAGTTCAGGCTGCTCTAACTGGACACTTGGTGTTTTCAACACTTCACACTAACTCTGCTGCCGGAATTCTGCCACGTTTGATTGATATGGGAATTGAGCCTTTTTTGATTGCTTCAACAGTGAATACAATTATTGGACAGCGACTTGTTCGAAGAGTGGCAGCTAAGCGAAACACCTATCAATCTTCGCCACTCCAAACACAAAGTATTATTGAAACTGTTGGTCATTTATTACCGAAAACTCCAGAAGAAGTTGAGAAAGTTTCAGCCGACTTGGGGTATAAAAACCTGCCACTTGCAAATCAAAAATCCTATACACTAGTTAAGGGGCGTGATACTCCGCAAACACCAGGTGGATATCAGGGACGTGCTGGTTTGTATGAGGTTATGGAAGTAACAGAAGAAATTCAACAGTTAATTATTAAACACGCAACATCGCACGAAGTTCAAAAAGTTGCAATGGCGCAGGGAATGATTACAATGCGACAAGATGGATATTTGAAAGCATTAACAGGAATTACGACACTTGAAGAAGTTAATAGGGTTGCATCGGATAGCGCATAAAAGGGAGAAATATGAACCAAAATCTAAGAATTGAAATTTTACTTGAAGAGATAGTTAGAAAAAACGCTAGCGATCTTCATTTGCAGGTTGGTTTGCCACCAATGATGCGTGTTGATGGAGCTTTAACTCCTTTTTCTGGATATAGTCAATTAAACGCCGAAGAAGTTGAGCAGTTAGTTTTTGCTATTCTTGACGATGATCAGCGAAAAATCTTAATTAAAGATAAAGAATTTGACTTCTCATTTGCTTTTGGTGATTTAGGTCGTTTTCGTGTTAATGCTTTTCATGAAAAAGGGAATCTTGCAGCGTCACTTCGTTTAATTCCAACTCAAATCAAAACGATTAATGAGCTTGGTTTGCCGCCGGCAATACAGTCTTTTGCTGATTATCCACGCGGTTTGATTCTTGTAGTAGGTCCAACTGGTTCAGGAAAATCCACAACTCTTGCTGCTTTGATTGATAAAATTAACAGTGAAAAAGCACAACACATTATTACAATTGAAGATCCAATTGAATTTACGCATAAATCAAAACGCTCAGCGATCGTTCAACGGGAAGTTCATTATGACACCTACTCATTTTCTGCAGCCCTTCGAAGCTCGCTTCGTCAAGATCCAGATGTTGTCTTGATTGGTGAAATGCGTGATCTTGAAACTATTTCAGCGGCAATTACGATTGCAGAAACTGGACACTTGGTTTTTGCAACACTCCATACGAACTCTGCAGCTCAATCAATTGACCGTATGATCGACGTTTTCCCTCCGCATCAGCAACCGCAAGTTCGCTCACAATTAGCGAACATTCTTCAAGGAATTTGCGCCCAGCGACTTGTGCCGGCAATTGGTGGTGGTCGTGTTGTAGCGGCAGAAATTATGGTGGCGAATCCGGCGATTCGAAATATTATTCGTGAAGGCAAAACTCACCAGCTTGATACTGTAATTCAAACTGGTGCTGATCAAGGAATGCAAACAATGGATCGCACGCTTGTAAAAATGGTTCAATCTGGAATCGTAACTTACGATAATGCACGTGAATTTGCAGTTGATTTGGTTGAATTCGAAAGATTAATGAGAGGCTAATATGAAAAAATTTTCGTACAAAGTAAAAGATAAAGTAACTGGCAAGATTATTAAGGGTGAAATTAGCGCCGAAAGTCAGCGAGCTGCAGGAAAAGCTTTAATTGATCAGGGATATATTTTGCAAGATAATATTCGTGAAGTTGGTCAAGAGAATGTGTTGATGAGTTTTCTTAACCGCATTACTATGAAGGATAAAATTGTTTTCACTCGACAATTTGCAACTTTGATCGGCGCAGGTTTGCCACTTGCACAAGCTCTTCGAACGGTTTCTGAACAAACTGAAAATAAGAAAATGCGTGCGATCGTTGATGATATTTTAGCTTCGGTTGAAAGTGGTTCAAGCTTGAAAGATGCTTTTTCGAAATTTCCAGAAGTTTTCGATAAGGTTTATCTTGCTTTAATTGCAGCCGGTGAAATGTCGGGAACGCTTGATGAATCTCTCCGCCGTGTTGCAACTCAGCAGGAAAAAGATGCTGCAATGATGAGTAAAATTCGTGGAGCATTAACTTACCCGGCAATTGTGCTTGTAGTTATTGGTCTTGTGATGGCATTTATGATGGTGCAAGTTGTTCCTCAGGTGAAACAGCTTTATAAAGATATGCATCAAGCATTGCCTATGGCAACTGAAATCTTAATCGCAATCTCTGATTTTATGATTAATTTCTGGTGGCTCGTGATTATTTGTTTAGGGATTGGTGGATACTTCTTTGCGCAATATCTCAAAACGGAATCTGGTATCAAATTTGCTGCAAACTTCAAGCTTAATGTACCACTTTTTAGTCCGCTTTTTCGAAAGCTTTACATGGCTCGATTTGCGCGAACTGGTCAGCTTTTACTTTCAACTGGTGTTGCAATGCTCGATATGCTCAACATTTGTGGCGACGCGATGAATAACGTTATAGTAAAGAAAAGTATCGATGAAGCTGGGAAACTCGTTCAAGGTGGTAAAACTCTTTCTGAAGCATTAAAGGGTAAAGATTATATTTTGGATATGGTTCCACAAATGATTAATATTGGTGAGCAATCTGGTAAAATCGATGAAATGCTTGGAAAAACTGCGCAGGTTTACGAAGACGAGCTTGATGAGCAAATTAAAGCAATTTCAACTTTAATTGAGCCAATTTTGATGGTTATTATGGCCTTAATGGCGGGTGGTTTGATTGGTGCGATCTTGTTTCCAATCTACTCGCTTGTTACAAAAGTTTAATTTTCGAAAGGAAGAAAGTGGAGGATTTTCTATTAAGTTTAGTTTTTGGAGTGATTGGCGCTATTTTTGGCAGTTTTTCGGTGGCGCAAGTTTGGCGTTTGCGCGCCAGTCAGCTTCAGGATGAAAAATCAGCTGGTGAAAAAATTGATTCTGCTGAATGGAAAAAACTCCACTCTCTTGTTTCAAAAAAAGTCAAAAACGACCGCTCACATTGTTTGAGTTGTGGTTATCAGCTAAAATGGTTCGATTTAATTCCAATTATTTCGTGGATTTCTCTTGGTGGGAAATGTCGAAAATGTCGTTCAAAAATCGGTGCGTTAGAATTTATTTCTGAAATTTTAATGTTTGCGCTTTTTGCAATTATTTTCTTTGTTTTTAACCCAGTTTCAAACGGTTCTGTATCAATTTTGGCGACTTTTCGCTTGGTTGTTTTATTTTTGGCTTTTGTTCCGCTGGCAATTATGTTTATTTACGACATGAAATGGTCACTTTTGCCAACAAAAATCATCTGGATTTTTAACTGCTTAGCGTTTATTTATTGGGTAAGCGGTTTTGTTGGTGTTAGGGGTGGATTTAATTTAGTTTCTGCTATAAATTTCGTAATTTCAATGTCAATGTTTCCACTAATTTATTTTGTACTTGCAAAAGTTTCGAAAGAGCAGTGGGTTGGCGGTGGTGACTGGATTTTGGCAGTTGGGCTTGTTTTAATTCTTCCAAATTTGCCGGTATTTGCAATTTTTCTGCTTTTTCTTTCGAATATTATCGGCTTGCTTTTTGCAGTTTTTCAGTCGATTTTACGTTTTCGAAAAGTCAAACGCGGAACGCAAATTCCGTTTGGGCCAGCAATGATTTTGGCGGCTTTAATTCTATTAATTTTTCAACAACACATTTTGGTAAATTTTGCGATTTTGATGATGTAAAATTAAGACGCTTATGGTATAATAGGAGTAATTATGAAAAACTTTAAAATGAAAAAAGCTTTTACTATTATTGAGGTGATGCTTGTATTGGGTGTCTCGGGTTTAATGATAGCAACGATGCTTATTGGCTGGAATGCAAACATCGAAAAACAACGATATAACGACTCAGTGAACACTTTTAAGTCGGATCTACAAAGCGTTTTTAGTGATGTTGAAAACCAAAGCAATGAAAAAGGTAATACGCGAATTAAATGTAACGACACAGGAAGGAATATAAGTATCACTCGGGATAATTCTGGCTCACAAACTGGTTCTTCGAATTGTGTAGTGCTGGGAAAGTTTATTTCACTTTATAGTGGTTGGGTTATTCCTGGGAATGAAAATGCAACACTTCGGCAGGACCGCGCAAAAGTTTTTGATGTAATTGGTAAAGATATTGATACTTCTAAAGATTGTGATCGTGGTGCTTGTAATAATAGCATTAATGCATTGAAAGCGACTAAATTTGTAATTGATTATGGTAAAAATGAGGTGAATGGCTCAAGGGATATTGAGTTGCAATGGCGTGGAACTTACAAAAATGTAACAGATAATCGACAGGATCCTCTTTTGGGGAATGGTCGAAAATTTAGTGGTGGAGCTACAGGTATGACTTTGTCAACTAATAATGGAAAAAAAATTAATCTTGACACGATAACAGGTATCTTGATTTTAAGGTCTCCATTGGATAATTCTATTATATCTTTCGGAGTTCCGGCGCTTATAGAATTTGAAACTTTAAACGATGAAAAAAATATTACTGATTTTCGAGAATCTGGCGTTGATCAGAGGTTAGTTATCCACGACAAAAAGACCGTCAATGTTTGCGTTCGCCCAATTGATGATAATAATTGGTATTCTGGTGGATTTAATTTCTTTGGTGATCGAAACAAAGTGATTAAAATTGGTCCTTCATCGGCGGCGGTCGAGGTTGCTCCGCTTGATGGGCCGAATGGATCTTCTTGTGGTGGAGATCGAACGGGTGATGCTCGTTTTGGAGATGTGATAATTGATGGAGTTAGATTATAATGAGATTTCGAAAAGGTGATACATTGGTTGAGGTGCTTTTATCAATTGCGGTTTTTGCAACTGTAATGATGATTGGCCTCACAACTATGAATAATGGAATGTCGCGTGCTTTGGCGAGTTTACAGTTAACAATGGCACGTAACGCGATGGATACACAGGCAGAGGCCTTGCGATTTTCAAATGCAGCTTTCATGGCGGAATATGGAAATTCGAACAATAATATTAATAGTCAAGTGGCGCAACTTTGGCAAAATAGTCTCACAACTGGAACACAAGGTTCAGCAACTAGGCTAGAAGATTGCAGTAGGGGAACGAGTGCTTTTGTAATTTCGCGAAATGATATGGCTTACCATAACGACAGAATAAAAGATGCTTTAACTTATCCTCGAGTTGTGTATGGTAATGATGTGGATTCTAACGCTTTAACGAATGTTCAAGCTAATTATCATGGATCAGAAGGAATTTGGGTTGAAAAAGTTCACGCTACTGGCACGCGATACTATGATTTCCATATTCGTGCATGTTGGTTATCACCAGGAAGTAATATTAACACAACACTTGGAACGATTGTGAGGTTGTATGATCCGCGAGGTTAAGGTAAAAAAAGGTTTTACAATTATGGAATTAATGCTCGCAATGGGTGTGGTTGCTTTTTTGATGATTGCGGTTGCTGGGTTGATTATTCAGATGACAAACACAATCACGCGTGGAACAACTTATCGAGATTTGAATGCAGCATCGCGAACAATTAACGTTGATTTGACGAAAACGCTAAATTCAACCTCGATGCTCGAAGGTTGGAATGGATCTGTTGGAAATGAATATTATCGTGAATTCAACGGATCTGGCGCATTTTGTACTGGAGTTGTGAGCTATTTATGGAATACAAATCTTTCAAATGCACAAATTAGATATTCTGGGCAAAATCAGCCAACACTTAGATTTGTAAAAACTCACGATACTTCGAAAGCTTATTGTGAGCCTAACGCGAGTGCAAATGGTGGAATTTGGGAAAGAGTTCCGAAAGATAGTACTACAACGGAAATTTTAACTGAAGGTGAAATTAATCTTCAAATTCACCAAATTCGATTTAGTTCAAATAATAATTTGAAAAATGATATTTCGCACCAAATGATGGTTAATATCGACTATGTTCTTGGGACGCCAGAAAACGGCGATATCAGATTGAATAAAGGTAGCCGAAACTGTGAAGGTGATGTTAAAAGCAATTACTGTGCAGTCAATAAATTTGAACTTACGGTTCGTACAACTGGACAATAAAAATAAAAGTGGCTTTTCGAAAGTCACTTTTATTCTGTTTCGCTGTGGAATTTTTCGTGGATTTCCTTCAAATGTTGGTCAGTAATATGGGTGTAAATCTGAGTTGTTGCTATACTTGCGTGCCCAAGCATTCCTTGAACGGATCGCAAATCGGCTCCATTTACTAGTAAATCTGTCGCAAAAGAATGTCGCATCGTATGCGGAGAAACATGTTTTGTAATTCCTGCGAGTTTTGCATATTTTTCGACCATTCGCTGAACTGATCGCGGGGTAATTCGGCGGTAATTTCCATCAGTTGATGGCTTTTTATATCTTTTCGAATAGTTCAAAAAAAGTGGTTGAAGGTTATCATTTCGCGCTTCAAGATAATTTTCGATATGTTCAGCGGCTGTTTTCGAAATAAAAATTGGTCGGTCTTTGTTTCCTTTTCCACGCACAGTAAATTCTCGCCGTTTTGTGTTAATATTTCCGCGATTCAATCCAACCAATTCGGAAACGCGTAATCCACTCGAAAAGAGAAGTTCAATAATCGCACGATCTCGTAAATCGCTTTCAGTTTCATTTGGGATTGCGGAAATGAGTCGTTCAACTTCTTCATAATGCAAAAAATTAACTTGTGGTTTGATAATTTTTGGCAGTTCGATTTTTGAAGGTTCTAAACTCTGAATATCGCGCCGTGCCAAATAAGTTAGAAATCTTCGAAGGGCAATTAAATGATAAGCTTGTGTAGTTCGGCTGAGTTCTTTTCCGAAATCATTTTTATAACGATTTAGCCACAAACGATACTTTCGAACAAGCTCGGAATCAATTTTTTTCACCAAAATATCGCCACTAAACTCAATAAAACGTTCTAGGTAGAGCTGATAATTATCGGCGGTTTTTTTCGAACGCCCACCTTCAACTTCAAGCGATTCAATAAAATCAACGATTCCTTCAGAAATATACATAATCTTATTATAGCATTTTTTCATAAAAAATAGTATAATTTTAATATAAGATTAAGGAGGATTTGATGTCGAAAAAATTAATTCAGCGAACATTAATTTTATTCAAGCCGGATGCGGTTCAGCGTGGAATTGTGGGTGAAATTTTAACGCGTTTCGAAAGAGTTGGACTAAAAATTGTCGGCACGAAAATGATTTTTCCGAATAAAGAGCATTATCATAAGCATTATGAGGGGATTGGCAAGATGGTGACGCGCCGTGGCGAAAAAGCTTTTGATATGGCACTGGAGTTTATGACTCAAGGACCAGTGATTGCAATGGTTTTTGAAGGTGTTGAGGCGGTTGAATTAGTTCGAAAACTTGTTGGTGGGACTGAACCAAAATCGGCGCTCCCTGGCACGATTCGTGGAGATTATTCGCATATGAGTTTTGGCTATGCAGATGAACATAATGTTGGAATTCCGAATTTAATTCATGCCTCAGGAAGTGTTGAGGAAGCTAAACAAGAGATTGAACATTGGTTTTCGAATTACGAAATATACGATTATTCTTCACCTCGCGAAAAATTCACACGCTAAAATCTCGCTATTTTTCAAAAAATCTGGTAAAATAGAATAGTGAGCCTCGGTAGCTCAATTGGATAGAGCAGTTCCGTCCTAAGGAAAAGGTTATAGGTTCGATTCCTATCCGGGGTACCACTAATTTTATTTATGAAAGAACAAGTCTTTAAAGGTCAAAGAGAAGGCGAAGAATTTCTCTTTATGTTTCGAAAGCATATTATTGCAATGCGAAAAGGTTTTTACCTCTTTTTGGGTATTTTTGCAATTTCTTGCTTGCCAACTTTTTTTATGTTAACCTCTGACAATTTGATGGATGCTCTCTGGATTGCGCTGGGTGGATTTGTTGTTGGACTGATCTTATTTTTGTATCAATTCATGCTTTGGTATTATTCAATTTATATTGTTTCAAATCAGCGTATTCGTCAAATTACGCAAAAAGGATTTTTTGGGAGAAGGATGATGGATTTGCCACTTTCAAAAATTCAAAGTGTTAATTTTGAGGTTCCAGGATTTTTTGGTGAAATTTTCCATTTTGGGACGATAAATATTTTGACAATTGTTGGTGATTTAGAGATTAAAAATGTTGAACATCCAGAAGATATTTATAACAAGATTCAAGATGCAATTTCGAAAGTTGAAACGGAGGAAGAAAATGAAGAATATTAAAGAGAAAGCAAGAAAAATTAAAGATAGAGTTTCGAAAAAGACTGAAACTCGTGAAAGTCAGATTGCAAAAATTACAAACACAACGCTTGAAGAACAGCGAAAAGAAATTTTGAACAAAGGTAAAAAATTTAAATATCCTGTTCAATATAGTAAAAATCGGCTGGTGATTAATGTATTAATCATTGCTGGAGTAATTTTGATTACTGGAACGGGTTTACTTTGGTATCAGCTTTATCAAGCGCAAAACACAAGTGAATTTATCTATCGTTTTACGACTGTTTTGCCATTTCCAATTGCTCGAGTTGATGGTGAGCGAGCACTTTATAGTGATTACTTAATGGAATATCGCGCAAATATGCAAATTGCGAATGCTAAAAAAGATGAAATTGAAGGTGCAAGCAACACGAATGCGCTTTCAACATTAAACAAATCTAAGGCGATGAAAAATGTAATTTCGAACACATATGCTCAAAAAAAGGCGCGTGAGTTGGGGATTACGGTTTCTGAAAAGGAAATTAGCGAAGTTTTTGATGCTCAGCGAAAAACTCAAAATACAGAACTTACAGAGACTGCTCTTTATAAAATTGCAGCTGATAACTATGGTCTTTCGCCAAGCGAATATCGACGAATGTTTATTGAGTTGCCGCTTCTTCGCCGAAAAGTTATAGCTCAAATCGACAAAAATGCAGAAAACTTAAAAAATGAGGTTTCGAAATATTTGAGCGAAAATTCAAATAATTTTTCTTCGGCAGCCAATAAGTTTGGCGATAAGGTTGAGTATAGTAAACCTGGAAAAGTTCGAAAAATTAATATCGATGGTGGTCGTGCGAAAGCTTCTGCCGATTTGAAAGTTGGTGGAGTTTCGGAACCATTTATTTCGAACGCGGGGGATGGATATTATATCGTAAAATTGATTGAAAAAAACGATAATGAAGTTAGTTATGAGTCGATAAAAATTAAATTTACAGAATTTAATAGACAGATTGAAAGTCTTGAAAAAGAAGGCAAGATTAAAAAATACATTAAAGTTGATTAAAAATTGCGCATAAAAGTGCGCATTTTTTATTTTTTAGAATAAATTAAAAAATCGCCAGAAA